>NZ_PDEL01000013.1:0-191962 GCF_002556465.1 Klebsiella sp. MBT K-1
GCGGGGTGGAGCAGCCTGGTAGCTCGTCGGGCTCATAACCCGAAGGTCGTCGGTTCAAATCCGGCCCCCGCAACCAACATCATAAACACCCTCAAGGGTGTTTTTTTGTTTCTGCGCTCCGCAAAATCTTATGCCTGATTCAGGGAACGGCGCAGCGCCGCTCCCTAATGCCTTTCTCAGCCCTTCGGCAAAACAATATTGCTCGCCGCCAGCATGCCCATCTCGTGGTACATCGCGCAGGCCGCTTCCACGATCGGCATCGCCAGCGCCGCGCCGCTGCCTTCGCCCAGACGCATCCCCATATTCAGGTAGGGCTCCAGTTCGAGATGCATCAGTGCCGTACGCGCGCCCTTCTCCGCCGAATAGTGGGACGGGATTAGATAGGGTTTCACTTCCGGCGCAATTCGGCACGCCGCCAGCGCCGCCGCGTAGGAGAGGAAGCCGTCGAGCACCACCGGCAGGCCGCAGGAGGCCGCGCCCAGCATCACGCCCGTCATCCCCAATAAATCAAAACCGCCCACTTTCGCCAGCACGTCCAGGCCATCATTCGGGTCGGGTCTATTGACGGCAATTGCCCGACGCACCACCTCCACTTTGTTAGCGACTTTCGCCAACGGCAGATTAGCGCCAATCCCCACCACCTCCTGGGCATCGCTGCCGGTCAGGACGCTGACAATCGCCGCCGCCGGGGTGGTATTCGCCATCCCGAGCTCCCCGACGCCGAACAGCGTCACGCCATCCTGCGCCAGCCCTCGGGTATAGCGCATCACCTCCAGCAGCAGCTCTTCCGCCTGGCCGCGGCGCATTGCCGGACCGACGGCGATATTGCCGCAGCCGCGCGCCACGCGCATGTTGATAACGCCCGGAATAAGCTCGGCATCGATCCCGACGTCAATGACGTGCACCTTCGCGCCCGCCTGCGCCGCCAGTACGCAAACGCCGGTTTTGCCTAGCGTCATATTCGCCGCCTGAATCGCGGTGACCGCTTTCGGCGAGATGGCGACCCCTTCGTCCCACACGCCGTGGTCGGCGCACATCACCAGCAGCGCCTTCTTTTTCACCTGCGGGACGCCGTCAAGGCCGGGCATGCCCGCCAGCTGTACGGCAAGATCTTCAAGGCGTCCAAGGCTTCCGGGCGGCTTCAGCAGGCCGTCAATATGAAGCCGGGCGCGCACCATCGCGTTTTCATCAGGCGCAGGGATCGCACCCAGTAGAGAGGTTAAGCTTTGCATAGAGGTTCTCGTCATGTTGGCTGGCTCAGGGCAGAGCCAGCAGGAAGAATAACTCCCGGTACGGAGCGCCTGATTTACTTGATTTTCACACCGATGCCCGACACCACCAGCCAGACGTCGTCCGCCGCCGCCGCAAGACGCTGGTTGACGCGCCCGGCGATGTCGCGGAAATGGCGGGCCAGACGATTCTCCGGCACAATCCCCATCCCCACTTCGTTGGTCACCAGCACCACGCGGGCCGGACAGCGCTGGCAGGCGGCGATCAGGACGTCGATTTCGGCGTCGATCGCCCGTTCCATCGCCGCATAATCCCAGCCGTCCGGTGCGCTGTCGCCGCCCAGCGCAAACAGCAGGTTGGTCACCATGGTGGTGATGCATTCCAGCAAAATCGCCTCTTGCGGGGCGATATCCGGCGTTATCAGCTCATCAAGCTGCTGCCAGCGCTCGGCGGTGCGCCAGTGTGCGGGCCTGCCGTCGCGGTGGTGCTGGATCCTCGCCGCCATCTCGTCATCAAAGATCTGCGAGGTGGCGATGTACAGTACCTGCGGCGCATGGGCAATCAGCGCTTCGGCATGACGGCTTTTACCGCTGCGCGCCCCGCCGGTGACTAAAGTCAGCATATGGACTCCTGATGCTGGCGCATGATGGCGTAGATTTTTTCGATATCGATATGCTGGCGCATCGCGTCGGCCAGCAGATCGAACTGGCGGGATTTATACTGCGCATATTCGAAATCGCTATCCAGCGCCGCCAGCCCTTTACGCTGGCGCAGGCCGTTAACCAGCGCGCGGGTAAATTCATCGCTATCAAACAGGCCGTGCAGATAGGTGCCAAACGCCAGGCCGTCGTCGCTGACCGCGCCGTCCGCTACGCTCAGCCCGTTTTTATGGAGTTGCATCAGCGAACGGCAGCCGTCGCGAAGCTCGGTTTCGCCCATATGGATCTCATAGCCGCGTACGGCCAGCCCCGCCGTTGCCGCCAGCCACGCCGGTAGCCCTGGGGCCAGGGTCGCCGTCACCTGGGTCGTGGTTTTGTGCTGCGCAAAGTGGGTGACGGTATTGAGCAACCCCAGCCCCGGCTGCGTGCCAAGCCCCGACTCCACCTCATCAATAATGGTTTCGCCGAGCATCTGGTAGCCGCCGCAGATCCCCAGCACCGGTACGCCCTGACGCCGGGCCTGCAGTACCGCGTGCGCCATACCGCTTTCGCGCAGCCAGCGCAGATCGCCGAGCGTGTTTTTACTGCCCGGCAGGATAATCATATCCACGCCCGTCAGCTCCTGCGGCTGGCGAACGTAGCGGACGCGGACGTCCGGCTGCGCCGCCAGCGCGTTGAAATCGGTAAAATTGGCGATGTGCGGCAGCTGAACCACGGCAATCTCAATGTCGCGCCTGTCGGTGCGCAGATATTTACCTTTTTGCAGCGCCACGCCGTCCTCATCTTCGAGATCGACGTCCAGCCACGGCATCACGCCGAGCACCGGGACGCCGGTGAGCGCTTCTATCTGCTCGATCCCGGAGTAGAGCAGCGCCACGTCGCCGCGAAATTTGTTGATAATCACCCCCTTGACCCGCGTGCGCTCGTGGTCGTGCAGCAGCGCGAGGGTGCCGTAGATAGAGGCGAATACGCCGCCGCGATCGATATCCGCCACGAGGATCACCGGGCACTGCGCCATCTCGGCCATGCCCATATTGACGATGTCGCGATCGCGCAGGTTGATCTCCGCCGGGCTGCCCGCCCCTTCCAGCACCAGCACATCATGTTCGGCGGCCAGGCTGTTATAGACCGAGAGGATCTGTTCGCGCAGGCGCGGCTTATATTCGTGATAGCTCACCGCGTCCATATCGGTCGCCACCTTGCCCATCAGCACCACCTGCGCTTTGCGGTCGCTGGTCGGCTTGAGCAGCACCGGGTTCATGCGCACGTCCGGCGCGATCCCCGCCGCTTCGGCCTGGAAAATCTGCGCCCGGCCCATCTCTTTGCCATCTGGCGTAATACCAGAATTGAGCGCCATATTCTGCGATTTAAACGGCGCGGTGCGCTGACCGTCCTGATAAAAAATACGGCACAGCCCCGCGACCAGCACGCTTTTACCGACGTCGGAAGCGGTGCCCTGTAACATAATTGCCAGCGTCATGACGCCTCCTTCATCGCGTTGCTTCGCATCCGCGTAAAAAATTCTTCTTCGGTTTTACACAGCGGCAGCCCGAGCTGCGCGTGCAGCTTCACCAGCCACGGCTGGGTAAGCCCGGCCTGGGCCATCAGTTCGCTGCGGGCAAACACCTCGCCGGGTTCGCCGTGCGCCAGCACTTCGCCGCGGCGTAACACGTAAACCGCATCGCTAACTTCATAGATCAGATCGATATCGTGGCTGGAGATCGCCACGTGGTTGCCCCGATCGGCAATGCGCTTAATGATGTCGATCATCTGCGCGCGCCCCGAGGGATCGAGCCCCGCCGTCGGCTCGTCGAGCAGTAAGTAGCGCGCCTGCAGCACCAGCGCCCCGGCTATCGCCACGCGCTTTTTCTGCCCGTGGCTCAGGCACTGAATCGGCTGGTGACGAAACCCCTGGGCATCGACGAGAGTCAGCGCATCGTCCACCCGCCGGGCGATTTCCTCTTCCGCAACCCCCAGGTTACGCAGGCTAAAGGCAATATCGCTGTCGATATCGGTATAGAAGATTTGCTGGTCCGGGTCCTGAAAAACGGTCGCCACCTGCTGGCGCAGCGCCAGCAGGCCGCGCTTGCTGTAGTCCAGCGGTTTTCCTTGCCACAGCACCGCCCCGCTCTGCGGGCGCAGCAGACCGCTCAGATTCATAAACAGCGTCGATTTTCCGCAGCCGTTCGCCCCCACCAGTCCGGTCACCGCGTGATGGGAAAAATCCAGCGTCAGCCCCTTCAGCACCGGCTCGTCCTG
Source organism: Klebsiella sp. MBT K-1 (assembly GCF_002556465.1). NCBI lineage: Bacteria > Pseudomonadati > Pseudomonadota > Gammaproteobacteria > Enterobacterales > Enterobacteriaceae > Klebsiella > Klebsiella sp. MBT K-1. The sequence continues at coordinate 4,149 of NZ_PDEL01000013.1, forward strand.
ATAGCGAAACCAGAGATCGGTCGTGGCAAGCATACTTATCCTTAGAGGTGAAAATCACCCTGATACAGTTTGATATCCAGCGTGGTGCTCATCTGCTGGTAGCGGATCATCACCCGGGTAAACAGCAGTCCTACCAGCATGGCCAGCGAACGATAGCCCTTCGGCACGCTACGGTAGCCAAAACGTAATGTTTGCGCACGGTGAATCGCCAGCGCTTCGTCTAACAGAATAAAAATAAAGCGCCAGGTCAGCAGGATCTGTTCGGTCAGCAGCCGCGGCACCCGCCCGCGCTTGAGCAGCACAATAAGCTGCGGGAACGGCAGATTCAGCACCAGCCAGAAGGTGGACGCCAGCGCCGCCAGGCTGCGCCAGAAGGTCTGATTGGCGGTCGTCAGCCCCTCCGATGTGATGCCCAGCCGGACGCTGCCCAGCGGCAGGCTCACCAGCAGATCCTGCGGATCGCGGCTGACGCTAAACAGAATGGTCAGTACCCCGATCAGCAGGAAGCCAAACGGCAGCGCCATCCAGCGGCACCAGCGCCACGGCGAGACCCGCAGCAGCCAGCAGGTTAAGGCGGCAATCAGCGCCATTTCGATACCCTGCCCCAGCGGTGGCAGGGTAAAGGCCAGCCCCATCAGCAGCAGCCAGAACAGGAACTTGCGCTCCGGCGCGACGTGAAACCAGCGGCTCTGGTAGCTGAGTCGGTCAAACCCGGTCATCACGGCGCTGTCTGCCTTTGCTGTAGCCCAGAATATAGAATATCACCGCCGCGCCAAGAGAGCCCTGGAGCGTAAACAGCAGGCTCTCAATCTCCCCGCTTGCCGGTTCATACAGCGGCTGGAACCACGGCTCATAATGCGGCGCGACCACCTGAATCTGGCTCTCCGCCTCGCCGTCCGAGCCGCCAAACTCGCCGCCGTGATCGACAAAGAACGGCAGGATCACCAGCCCCACCACCATGGCTAACAATATCAGCGTCTTTTTCATGTTAATGCCCCTGTGCGGTAATCAGCTGACGTTTGGTCAACTGGTCGTAGATCATGACGGTTAACAGCCCTTCAGCAATGGCGATCGGGATCTGGGTCAGGCAGAAGATCCCCATAAACTTGACGATCGAGCCGGTCGCGCCGGCAGTCGGATCCGGGAAGGCCACGCCGAGCTGGACCGAGGTGACAAAGTAGGTCACCAGATCCGCCAGCATGGCGCAGAGAAACACCCCGACATCGCGACGAATGCCCGCGCGGCAGGCCATTTTCCATACCATATAGCCGACCACCGGCCCGATGACCGCCATCGACATGCCGTTCGCGCCGAGCGTCGTCAGCCCGCCGTGCGCCAGCAGCAGCGCCTGGAACAGCAGCACGATGGCGCCAAGGATCGCCACCACGCCCGGCCCGAAGAGAATCACCGCCAGGCCGACGCCGGTCGGGTGCGAACAGCTGCCGGTGACGGAAGGAATTTTCAGCGCCGAGAGGACAAAAATAAACGCCCCGCACAGCGCCAGCAGCACCTTCTGGTTATTATCTTCCTGCACGATACGGCGCAGGCGAACCAGCCCGTACCACAGGCAGGGTAAAAACAGCAGCCACCACGCCAGGGCCCACATCGGCGGTAAAAACCCCTCCATGATGTGCATCGCGAAAGCCTTTTCGGGCACCACTATCAGCAATAGCGCCGCAGCTAAGCCGCTGAAAGACAGCTGTTTTAGCTGTTGTTCAAGTTTCATTCTGCATACTCCCACTGTTTGTTGACCAGAATGGTCGAGAAATAGGGCAGCGGCTGGTCGTCGCTGACTTCAGTCAAATGACGCCAGCACTGCTCGCCCGGCAGCGTGGCTTCGGACATCATCAGCGCGGCATCCAGCAGGCCGTTTTTCGCCAGCAGCGCTTTGATGCGGGGAAAGCGCCCGTAGACTTTCATCAGCACCAGGCTTTCATGCTGGCGCAGCGCCTGCTCGATTTCCGTTTCCGGCGCGGTGCAGGAGATCACCGCCAGCGACTGCTGTTCCATGGCCAGCGGCGTTTTTGAACGCGCGGCAATGGCGGCGAAAGAGGTGACGCCGGGCACAATCTCCAGCCACTCCGGGCAGCCGATGCGCTGGAGTAAGAACACCCAGGTGCTGAACAGCATGGCGTCGCCGAGGGTAATAAAACCGACCTGCTTGCCCGCTTCCACTTCCTGAACCAGCGCGGCGGCGACCTCGTCCCACACCGCCTCTTTTTCCGCGCTGTCGGCGCTCATCGGGAAATGGCAGCAGCGCACTTCGGTCTGTTCGCCGATATATTCGCGCACGATGGAGAGCGCGAGGCTGTCGCCGCCTTTACGTCCGGCGGGCGCGTAGAGAATGTCCAGCGTGTCCAGCACCCGCGCCGCGCGCACGGTGATCAGATCGGCGGCGCCGGGGCCGGTGCTCAGGGCATACAGTTTGCCGCTCATGCCGCCTCCTCCATCGCCAGGCTCAGCGCCTGCCGCAGGTGGGCGACAAACATCGCGCGCACCGCCGGATTCTCTCCCAGTCCGTTCAGCCACGGCGTCGCCGTGATACCGGCGGCGTTGAACAGCGTTTTCCAGGAATCCTCTTCGTCCGAGGCCATATCGTTAATGGCGTGATCGCCGGCCACCAGCATCAGCGGCATCAGGTGCACGCCCTTCACCCCCTGCTGGCGCAGGCTGTCGATAAGAATATCGACCTCCGGATAGCTCTCGACCGCGCCGACCCGCGCCGGAAACCCCTTCGCCGTCATCATATGGTCCAGGCAGGCGTAGGCGGCGAAAGCGTGATGGCTGGCGCCGTGTCCCATAAAAACTACCGTTTCATCTGCGGCAAGCGGCGGCATCTGCTGGCGCAGCGCCTGCATCAGCTGGACGTAATCGTTATGGCTGCTCAGCAGCGGCGCCCCCAGCGTCAGGCGGAGGAACAGCGGGCGCAGGCTTTGCACTTCGCGGACGATCTTTTCATACTCATCGCCGTTGATAATGTGCAGCGACTGAATCGCCACATCCTGGTAGCCCTGCTCGGCCAGCTTCTGCAACGCCTGCAGCGGGGTATCAATCTCAATGCCGTCGCGCTGTTTGAGCTTGCGGATAATCATCCCGGAGGTAAAGGCGCGAAACGTGTCGCGGTCCGGGCAGCTGGCCGCCAGCTCGCGCTCGCAGGCGACGATGTTTTTTTCACAGGTGTCGGGATAGCTGGTGCCAAAACTGACCACCAGAAGCGCTTTTTTCATTTCTGACTCCTTAAGCAGCGGCCAGCCAGCGCGCTAAGCGCCGGGCAAAGGCAGCCTGACTTTCCAGTAATTCTTCACCGGTCACCAGCGGCGCCGGGCGCGTAATCACGATGCAGGGGATACCGGCATCCAGACAGGGTTGTACTTTTTCCTGATAGCCGCCCTCGGCGCCGGAGGCCTTGGTGATCACCACATCGGCCCGGCACTGGCGGTAGAAAGCGGCGTTGAACTCGGCGCTGAACGGCCCACACAGGGCGAAGATCTCGCCAACGCCGAACCCCAGCGCGGCGCACTGCGCGATGACATCGGCTACCGGCAACACCCGGGCCAGCAGCGTTTTTTCGCCTAATCCCGCCCGCCAGCGCGCCAGATCTTTGCTGCCCGTGGTGAGCAGCACGCGCGGACCGAAGCGCCGCGCGACCTCGCAGGCCTGTTCAATGCTCTCCACGGTATAGAGCAGCGGATGCGTCAGGCCGCTCAGCTGTTCAGGGCGCTGATAGCGGCTCAGCAGCACGCCGGCGGTTTCGCAGGCCTGGACGATATTGCGGCTCACCGCTTCGGCGTAGGGGTGCGAAGCATCAATCACCCAGCGGGTCCGGTTGGCCTTCAGCCAGGCGATCATCTCCTCCGGCTCAAGACGCCCGCAGCGCACCTGCCCGCGAATATCGCCCGCCAGCTGCTGGCCGGTCGGCGTCGCCACCGACAGGGTGTAGCGAACCTGCGCCGCGTCAAGCTGCTGGCACAGCGCCCGCGCGTCGCTGGTTCCGCCGATCACCAGCACCTCACTCACAGCACGTAGCCCCGCGGGGTGATCATCAGGCCATCCTGGATATAGGTCGCTTTATTGCCGACGATCACCAGACTGGTCATATCGACCGGTTCAAAATCCATTTCCCCTAAGGTGGTCAGCCATTTCTCCTGCTTTTTACGTCCGGCGGACTTCACTACCCCCACCGGGGTCTGCGCGCTTTTGCTGGCCGACAGCAGCTCAAAAGCGCGCGCCAGATGCCCTTCGCGGCCGCGGCTGCGCGGGTTGTAAAAACAGATCACGAAGTCGGCTTCCCCGGCGGCGACAATGCGCTTTTCAATCACCGGCCACGGGGTCAGCAGGTCGCTGAGGCTGATATGGCAGAAGTCGTGCATCAGCGGCGCGCCCAGCAGCGAGGCGGCGGCGATGCTGGCAGTCATCCCCGGGATCAGGCGAACTTCCACATCCAGCTTCTGCTTGCTGACCAGCTCAAGCACCAGTCCGGCCATGCCGTAAATACCGGCATCGCCGCTGCTGATCAGCGCCACGTTATGCCCGGCCTGCGCCAGCTCAATCGCCGCCTGGCAGCGTTCAATCTCTTTGCACATCCCGGTTTTGATCACCTGCTTATCGCCGGTAAAGGCTTTCACCAGGTGGGTGTAGGTTTTATAGCCAACGACGATTTCCGCCGCCTGCAGCGCCTCAATGGCCTCCATGGTCATCATTGACTGCGAGCCAGGGCCGATTCCGATTACGCTTAACATCAGTGTGATACTCCCAAAGTAATAGTGACGCCCTGTTCGCGCAGGGTTTCGCCCAACAGTTGCCCATGGCTCAGCAGCCAGGCCGCCGGGCCGGATACGCTCCCCACGCCGACGGTGTTTCTGACGAACGATGAAGCGGGAAAGTGATGCTCATGCTCGCGCAGCGCATCAGCGGTAAAGGTTTCAAACGGCACACGGCAGCAGGAGGCCAGCTGAATCAGCCCCTGCTCGTGCTTCTTCAGCGTGACGCTGCCGATGGCTTTCAGCGCCAGCGGATCGAGGCGCTGCGCCTCAAGCTGGCGCGCCAGCAGCGTCGCTAACAGCGGGAATGGCGTATCGCGACGGCAGCCAATTCCGGCGACCACCCGCTGCGGTACCAGCTTCCAGTGCGGCACGGCGATCGCCGGCAGTTCGTTGCGCAGGGTGACGCAGACCAGCGCGTCCAGCTCAGGAAGCTGGTGCAAATCGGTCACGGTGATAAATCCACGCCGGTCGCAGCGGCTGACGTCTTCATACAGCTCGTCGTCCCACCACAGGCCGACGCGCTGATGGCTGACCAGCATCTGGTTGACGGTTTTCACCGCCGCGCGGAAGTCGACCATTCGGGCATTAAGCTGGAACGCCAGGGTATCCAGCGCCGCCATCTCGTTGACGTCGGTGGCGGTGGTGATCACCGGATCGGCGCCGAGCATCCCGGCCAGATAGCGGCTCAGGGCATTTGCACCCCCCGCGTGGCCGGAAAGCAGGCTAATAACGTGCTGGCCGCGCTCGTCAATCACCACCACCGCCGGGTCGCTGAACTTGTCATTCACCAGCGGGGCCAGCACGCGTACCGCGATCCCGGTGGCGCCGATGAAGATCAGCGCCGAATAGCTGCTGAAGGCCTCGCGCGCGGCGCTGGCAAAACCGTTTTCAAAGGGAAGAAACCCCTCCTCCAGCAGCTTCTCGCTGGTAAAACAGGTTAACGGCAGCATCGCCGCCAGCCGTTTCGCCAGCCGGACGCCGCCTGGGGTCAGGCAAAAAAGCGCGATTGATTCAGGCTTTACGGTATTCATGGCTAAAGTCCGCCGCGTAGAGTTTTGAGTAGTGATACTCAGAGCCCAGGAAATTCCCGACCAGAATGAGCGCCGTTTTGCGGATCCCCGCCTCGCGCACCTTGTCGCCGATATCCGCCAGGGTGCCGCGTACGGTCTGGCTTTCCGGCCAGGTCGCTTTATAGATCACCGCTACCGGCGTGGTTGCCGGGTAACCGCCTTCAATCAGGCGCTCCGCTACCCGATGAATACGCTGCACGGAGAGGTAAATCGCCATCGAGGTCTGGTGGCTGGCAAACGACTCAAGCTGCTCGCGCTCCGGCACCGGCGTGCGCCCTTCGAGGCGGGTAATAATCAGGCTCTGGGAGACTTCCGGGACGGTGTATTCGACGCCCAGCTCCGCCGCGGCGCCCAGAAACGCGCTGACGCCCGGCACCACCTGCCAGTCGATGCCGCGTTTAGTCAGCTCTTCGCCCTGCTCGCGTACCGAGCCGTACAGCGACACGTCTCCGGTCTGTAAACGCACCACCGTTTTCCCGGCGTTAACCCCGGCTTCCATCAGGTCGAGAATTTGCTCCAGATGCAGTTCGGCGCTGTCGTGGCACTCAGCGCCAGGCGGACAATACTCCAGCAGCTCGGTGTTTATCAGCGACCCGGCGTAGATCACCACCTGGGCCTGCTGGAGCAAGCGGTAGCCCTTGAGGGTAATCAGCTCACGGTCGCCCGGCCCTGCGCCAACGAACCACACACTACGGGGATCAAATGTCTCAGCCATGGTTTTCTTCCTTCTGACAGGCGATAACAAAAACGGGATTATTCGGTTTGAAATAGTGGCCGCTGCCAAGCGTTGTCAGCGCTGAAACGTTCAGCTGCAGGCAATCAACCTGTTCGATTCCCTTCAGCCGCAGATAGTCGAGAGCGGCGTTCAGGTTCTCCTGGAGGATAAAGGTCATCACCAGACGACCGCCGGGGTAGAGCTGCTGCCACGACCAGTCAATGAGCGCGTCGAGGCGGCCGCCGCTGCCGCCCATAAAAATGGCATCGGCGCGTTCGGTGATCACCATCGGCGCTTCGCCGGGCAGGATCTCAATGTTGCCGCAGGCGAAATGCTGGCGGTTTTCGTCCAGCAGCTGCAGGGCCGCGGGGTTGCGTTCGACCGCCGTCACCTGCAGCGAGGGATACTGCAGCGCCGCCTCAATTGACACGCTGCCGGTACCGGCGCCGATATCAATCAGGTGGCTTGCCCGGTGCAGTTCAAGTTTGGCCAGCGCCAGCGCGCGAACCGCCTCTTTGGTCATCGGCACCTTCTCGCCGCGCAGAAAAAGCTCATCTTTCATCGAGGATCACCACCGCGTTCATCTCATATTCACCGTCGACCTCACTGACCGGTAGCCAGCGGATCCGCTCGTTATCCATCGCCAGATTTTCGCCAATCACCATCCAGCGATACCCTTTTCCCCGCGCCGCCAGCTGGGCGGCGATTTCCCGCGGCCCGCAGCGCCCGTCGGTCACCATCGCCACCTTGCGCTGGCGCGCCAGCTCATCAAAACAGACGTCTCGCCCGTGGCTGCTGGTCAGCCAGATATCGTTCATATCGATACCGGCCTTCGCGCAGAGATACTGCACCGCGCTGATGCCGGGAATAATGCGCACGCGATCGATGCCAAAGTGGGCTATCAGCCGCGTACCGATGCCGTAAAAGAGCGGGTCGCCGGAGGCCAGCACCACCACCTTCTGCGCGTCACGCTCGCCGAGCCAGACCAGCAGTTCGGCGATATTGGCCCCCAGCGCAAACCGTTCGCCGTCAAACTCAGGGAACTGCTGCAGATGCCGCTTGCCGCCCACCAGCGCGTCCGCACTGGCGACCGCGTCCCGCGCCGCCGGCGTCATCAGATGCAGGCCCGACGGGCCCATGCCAACCACCGTTAACATGACATCTCCCGCGCAATCTCGGCGATCGGCCGATTGCTGCCGAGGACCTTGTTATCAAAGGAGAACATGATGGCGTCGCAGACGGGCGGCGCTTTGGTAAAGCGCAGCATCTGCATCACCCGCAGGCAGATGCGTTCGGCAAGATGGTGATAGATATGCTGAAAACCGTACGCGTCGATGTGCTCCATCGCCGCTTCGGTGGTATCGCATTCGCTCACCAACTGCAAAAGCGCCAGCGGCGCGCCCAGCAGCGCCAGATGCGCGACCAGGGTTTCCATCCGCGCATCGGCGATATGGCTGTGGGTGTGGAAGATCCCGGCGGCGACTTTAATCAGCTTGCCAGGGTGGCCGATCAGCACAATCTGGCGGAACCCGAGGCGCACGGCCTCTTCAATCATGTAGCCGACGAAGTTGCTCATGGTGACCACCACCTGCGAATCGATGCCCATCTGCTCGCGGACGAAGCGCTCGCCGTGGTTGCCCGGCACCAGCACCACCCGCTCCAGCCCCGCCGCGCGCTTAATTTCCAGCTCCAGCGACAGCGAACGCTTCCAGCTCTCCTCCGACATCGGCGTCACGATACCGGTGGTACCGATAATCGAGATGCCGCCCAGGATCCCGAGCCGCGAGTTATAGGTTTTCTGCGCCCGCGCCTCGCCCTCCGGGGCGAAAATCTCGACTTCGGCCCCGCGCGACGGGCCTATCGCTTCGCGCACCGCCGACTCAATGGTATGGCGCGGAGTGCGGTTAATCGCCGGGCTGCCGATGGGCAGGCCGATGCCTTTGCGGGTGACCGTGCCGACGCCTTCGCCGCCGCGCAGGGTAATCTCGCCGGAATCGTCGAGCGTCACGCGGGCAAAAATCAGCATCCCGTGGGTGGCGTCAACATCGTCGCCGCCGTCTTTACGAATGGCGGCGATCGCCTGCTGCCCTTCGACGTGCGGCGACTCGACGTTAAGGCACAGGGTGACGCCGGAAGGGGTAACAATGGAGACCTGATGAATCAGATGCTGGCGCATCACCATCAGCGCTGCGACCTTGGCTGCCGCCGTCGCGCAGGATCCGGTGGTATAGCCTTTGCGCAGCGCCTTGCCGTTATGCCACACCGGGGCGTCAAAGGATTGCTCGCTCATCGCGCCCCCTGTAAGTGGTACAAAATGGCGTTGACGATGGCGGCGGCGACGTTGCTGCCGCCTTTACGACCCAGCGCGGCGATACCCGGCAGGCCACTCTGCGTCAGGGCCTCTTTCGACTCCGCCGCGCCGACAAAACCGACCGGCACGCCAATCACGCCGTTGACCGCGACGTCATGCTCCAGCAAACGAAACAGCGCGGTGGGCGCATTGCCGAAAACAAACACCTTCTCGCCCTCTTCGGCGACCGCGATATCGACCGCCGCCATCGAGCGGGTCATCCCCTGCGCCTTGGCCTCCGCCACCACCCGCGGATCGCTGATATAGCAGCGGCACTCGCCGCCGAATTTCGCCAGCAGGGTTTTATTGATCCCGGAGAGCGCCATGGTGGTATCGGTATAAAGCGTGCAGGGCTGGCTCAGGGCGGCGCTCAAGCGCGGAAGAACGTCGGGCGAAAACCACAGAATATCCAGCCAGTCAAAATCGGCGGTGGTGTGGATCACCCGCTTGATAATGGCTTCGTGCAGCGGGCTGGCAAAGCGGTAGTCCGGGCGGGTCTGCGCAATAATGTCGCCAATAATGTCGAAGCTTTTCGCCTCAATCGCCTGCGGTTGCTGGATATAGTGCATTCATTTGTCCTCAGGCTGCGCCGACCAGCCAGTACCGGACCGCCATAAACAGCGCCAGCGCCAGGGTCGAAGACACCCACATCAGTCGAATCGTTCGGGGAATATCGTCTACGGAAATATCGCGCGTCGCGTCGCCGATCCACGGCTTCTCCACGCGCTGACCAAAATAATCGTTAGGGCCGCCAAGCCGGATGCCGAGCGCCCCGGCGACCGCCGCTTCCGACCAGCCGCAGTTCGGGCTGCTGTGGTTGTAGCGGTCGCGCCAGCCGATGCGCAGCGCGCGGCCGCCCGCTTCACCGCAGAGGAGAGCGGCGAGGCTAATAAGCAGCCAGCTCAGGCGCGCGGGGATAAAGTTGGCGACATCATCGAGGCGGGCGCTGACCATACCGATCGCGCGATATTTTTCGTGCTTATAGCCAACCATCGAGTCCAGGGTATTGACCGCTTTATAGGCCATCGCCAGCGGCGCGCCGCCCAGCAGCAGAAAGAAGAGCGGCGCGATAATGCCGTCGACGGTGTTCTCCGCCACCGTCTCCACCACCGCGCGGTTAATCTGCCGCGCTTCAAGCTGCGACGTATCGCGCCCGACAATCCAGGAGAGTTTGATACGGCTCTCCGCCAGATCGCCCGCGCGCAGCGGATGCTCTACGTCCCGCGCCGACTGCGCCAGACAGCGTCCGGCCAGCACGGTGAAAATCATCCATACTTCAACCAGCCAGCCAAGCCACGGATGGACCGCCTGCGCCAGGGTCAGCACGCCCCAGGAGACGCCCCACGTCAGCCCGACCACCACCAGCCACATCACCGCGCCGCCGAGGCGCAGGGCCACATCGCTGTGACAGTAGCGGCGCACGCCGCGCTGAACGGCGGCGATCAGGTTACCAATCCAACGCACCGGGTGCGGCCAGCTCTGCGGATCGCCGATAATAAAATCAAGGAGCCAGGCAACGCCCCAGGCCAGCAGCGTCATAGCGCGCTCCTTGCCGCAGCCAGCCAGTGGTTAAGCATCATGGGACGCTGCGCAAAGTGCAGGTGCAGATAGCTGGCGAACGTGTTGCCCACCTGCCAGCCGCCCGACCACTGCTGAAGGGTGATGCCGTCGCGGACTTTGCGGCAGGCCAGGACCGCCGGGGACTCGGGGGTAAAATCCGAGTAGTGAAACTCGTGCCCGCGCAGGGTTTCGCCGGGCGCCGCCAGCAGAGTTTGCCGCATCGCCCGCGCCTCGCAGTAGCCAAAGCGGGTCAGCCGTTTGCCCATTTTGCTATGGCCGGGAATAAGGTTGGCCATTGGATAGATCTCACCGCTGGCATCTTCAAGGGTGCTGCCGAGATACATCAGACCGCCGCATTCGGCGTAAATCGCCACGCCACGTCGGTGCGCCTCCTGCAGCTGCGCCAGCATCGGCGTATTGGCCGCCAGCGCGGCGGCGTGAATTTCCGGATAGCCGCCGCCGAGCCAAATCATCTGGCACGGAGGAAGCTCGCTATCGTGCAGCGGGCTGAAGCGCACGATATTCACCCCGCAGCGCTCCAGCAGCGTGAGGTTATCCGGGTAGTAAAAGTTGAAGGCTTCGTCGTCGGCCAGCGCCAGCGTCAGGCCTGCGCCAGCATCAGAGCGCGGCAGCGGCGGCCACTCCCCGGCGGGTAATGAACTGAGCTGGCTGAGGGTAAGAAGTCTTTCAATATCCAGGGTTTGCGCCAGCATGTGGGCAAAATCGCGCCACGGCTGCTGGTTCACCAGCGACTCGCGGGCGGTAACCAGCCCCAGATGGCGTTCGGGTAACGCCACCCCTTCCACTCGCGGTACGTAGCCGAGCACCGGCAGCCCGCAGTAGCGTTCAATGGCGCCTTTGAGAAGCTGATAATGGGTTTCGCTGTTGACGCGATTGACGATAACGCCCGCGATGTTCAGGCTGGGGTCGAAGTGCTGAAATCCCATCACCGTGGCGGCGATAGAGGTGGAAACCGCTTTGCCATCCACTAGCAGAATAACCGGACAGCCGAGCTGTTTGGCCATCGCGGCGGTGCTGCAGTAGCCGGGGTCGGCGCCGAAGCCGTCATACAGCCCCATTACGCCTTCAATAACCGCGATATCCGCCCGCTGCATCCGTTCGCAAAACAGCGCGTTCAGCACCGGTTCCGGGAGCATAAAGCCGTCGAGGTTGCGTGAAGCGACGCCGCTGACGGCGGTGTGCCAGCCGGTGTCGAGGTAGTCCGGGCCGACTTTGTACGGCTGCACCCGCATGCCGCGCTGCTTCAACAGGCTGAGCAGGCCAAGCGTAACGGTGGTTTTACCACAACCGCTGCCGGTACCTGCGAGAATAAATGCGTGCTGCCTGGCTGCCATACCCCGATCCTGTGCCGGGTGGTAGGGCTGCGTGCATTCCCAGTCTTTCGACTGTACGCATCTGAGCAACCCACTTCCCACCGAAGTTGTTGATTATTACCGACAGGCAGGTCTTCTGGCTTAGCGTCGTCCTCCCCCATCCTTCCCAATCCGGTAAGCGGATCAGTGGCTAAATATGGGTTCGTCAGCATCACAGCAGCGGGGGCTGCGGGGGATTCACACCCCCTTCCCTGGCGCCTGTCGGTTTAGTCCGTCGTGATTCGAGCGGGACTGCCCGGCTCGAATGCTTTCATGTACATCTTACGGAAGCTGGATGACTCCCGTCGTTTGCAAAGGATGCTTCATTACGCCGATGGCGCTCTGAAAATCGTTTCAGGTATCACTCTATCCCATCAAATAAATAAAAACTGGTGCAGCTTATCGCTCACTCATTATTATTTTGTTGCGCTATGACAATTTATTGCTCTGAATGAGATATTTTCATTTTATAATGAGCCAGATACGCGGACATATCAAAAATCGGCAATAACAAAATATTGTCATTTAAATTGACTCAGTTTGTGATCTGGCGTTAATTTGCTGGCGATAGGCCTGCGGAGTCACCTGATAAGCCTGGCGAAAAACTTTGCAAAAATAGCTGGTTTGCGAAAATCCTAAATTTCGCGCGATGCTGGCGATGCTCCAGTCGCTGTGGCAAAGCAGCTCTTTGGCGCTCACCATCCGCTGATGGTTCACCCACGCGTTAAAGCCGATTCCCTGATATTTTTTGAACAGCTTACTGAAATAGTAGGGGCTGAGATAAACGTGGGCGGCGACGTCTTCCAGGCGCAGCTCGTCGGATAAATGGGCGTCAATGTAGCGCAGCGCCTTCTTCATTTTACTGTCGTGAGGACTCACCGCCCGGCTGGCGCGCGCGGGTTCAGGCTGCTGCGGATTGTCTTTAATCACTACAAAATTAAGCTGCTTTTTCAGGCAGTTCTCGACGATCAGCTTCAGTAAATCCGCAGAGGCAATCACTCTTGAGTAGTCCATCTCCGGCACGTCGCGGAACGCTTTAAGCAGCTCGGGGTCAGCCTGCCAGCGGTCGTCGACGTTGAGGATATCCACCAGCTCAACGTCATTGCTTAAGCGCACCTGGCCACAAAGCACGAAGCCCACAAGGTGTCCGGCGATAACCAGCGGAATGGAAAAATCGGTTAACCCGGCGTGGCAGCGGTAGATACAGAGCGCATCGGTTTTCGAGGCCTCGAGGCCTCCGCAGCGGTCGCTCATTCGGCAGCGGGTGCTGTGCTGGGGATGCTGGCGCATCAGCTGGCAGAAAGGGGTGAAATTAAACAGTTCGGATATTTCATCACCGTGAATATTGACAACCACAACCGCCAGACTGGTGGCCTGCGCAAAATCCTGTGCGATTTTATTAATGAGTTCTGAGTTCAGTGTGCTCGCAGAAATCATGATAAAACCTCTCAGTTAATTTTTTGTTATAAATAAAACATTTCTTTAATATTCACTTCCTTTCATCATCATTTACCGCCAACGATAAAAGAATATTACGATAGCAAAAGTCTCCCATCCGTGGGAGACGTTTTTGGCCAGTTCGTGATACCGGTTCATGAAATTTTTTAGCTATTTCAGCCGATACATTAATCCTCTAATTTACAGGTATTACACGGTAAGTTATTCCCGATCAGATAACGATAGATCGCCGCGCCGAGGCAGGCGCCGATCAGCGGCGCAATAATCGGTACGATAAAATACGGAATATCCCTTCCGCCGGTCATCGCGATATCGCCCCAGCCCGCCATCCAAGTAAACAGCTTCGGTCCAAAATCACGCGCCGGATTCATCGCGAAGCCGGTCAGCGGCCCGGTTGAGGCGCCAATCACCGCCACCAGCAGGCCGATCAGCAGCGGGGCCAGCGGCCCTTTCGGTACGCCGTTGCCGTCGTCGGTCAGCGCCATAATCATCCCCATCAGCATGGAGGTGATCACCACTTCAACCAGCGCCGCGTGCCAGATGCTCAGCGACGCCGCCGGGTAGGTGCTGAAAATACTCGCCAGCTGCAGGCTCTCTACGCTGCCGCGAGCGATATGGTGGGCGGATTCAAACTCGGTAAACATAGTGCTGTACAGCACATAGGCCAGCACCGCGCCGCCAAAGGCGCCTGCGACCTGTGAAACGATATAGGGGAAAACTTTACGTCCGGGAAAGCAGGCAAATAGCCATAACGCCACGGTCACCGCCGGGTTGAGATGGCCGCCGGATATTCCCGACGTCAGATAGACGGCAAGCGAGATCCCCAGCCCCCAGATAATGCATATTTCCCATAGCCCGAGGCTCGCGCCCGCCACTTTCAACGCGCTCAGGCAGCCGATGCCGAAAAACAAAAATAGCCCGGTGCCCAGAAACTCGGCGGTACATTGCGCTTTTAACGAATCATTCATGGTGACACCTTCTTAGCAGAGTTCGTGTCCTGACCAGCCAACCTCCTGCTGGCAGTAGAGTACAACGAGCATCACTATATGAACTCCGCTCCACAAATTGTTGGCAACCTGCCGACGGCGGCCCCGGAAAATTCGGGCATCAATAACAAATTATTGTCATGGAATAAGCCGGGAAAGCTACGCTGACGCGTAGATTCTGTAATTAACCGGTCCCTTTGGCATGCAAAAATATTGCTAAAACCAACTCCTCTTTTTCCAACAAACATCACAAATTCGTTTTCCTCGCATAGCAGATAAAATTTAATCCGTCATGAACAAATTTGTAAATATGGAATATACAAAACAAGATAATCACATAAGATAAAATAAAAATAGATAATAAAATCATCATATTAAATTTATAAACGACAATTTTATATTATCCAACACCCACTATTTTTTCATCATCAAATTCAAGTCAGCCATTCTTTTTCCTCGCATCTTCTTATAGTCCCAACTATCGGAACACTCCATGCGAGGTCTTTATGCAACAAGAAGCACTAGGAATGGTAGAAACCAAAGGCTTAACCGCAGCCATAGAGGCCGCTGATGCAATGGTGAAGTCAGCCAATGTGATGTTAGTGGGCTATGAAAAGATTGGCTCCGGGCTGGTCACCGTCATCGTGCGCGGCGACGTTGGCGCGGTAAAAGCGGCCACCGATGCCGGTGCCGCCGCCGCACGTAACGTGGGAGAAGTGAAAGCCGTACACGTCATCCCACGCCCTCACACCGATGTAGAAAAAATCTTACCGAAGGGAATTAGCCAATGAGCAGCAATGAGCTGGTTGAACAGATCATGGCTCAGGTGATTGCCCGTGTGGCAACGCCGGAACAACAGGCCATCCCTACTGAAAACCATCCAATACGAGAGACGGCTATGGCAGAAAAAAGCTGCAGTTTAACGGAATTTGTCGGGACCGCCATTGGCGACACCCTGGGCCTGGTGATCGCCAACGTCGATACCGCCCTGCTGGACGCGATGAAGCTGGAAAAACGCTATCGCTCCATCGGCATTCTCGGCGCCCGCACCGGCGCTGGCCCGCACATTATGGCGGCGGATGAAGCGGTGAAGGCCACCAACACCGAAGTGGTCAGCATTGAGCTTCCGCGCGATACCAAAGGCGGCGCGGGCCACGGTTCGCTGATTATTTTAGGCGGCAACGACGTTTCCGACGTTAAGCGCGGTATCGAAGTCGCGCTGAAAGAGCTCGACCGCACCTTCGGCGATGTTTACGGCAACGAAGCCGGGCATATCGAGCTGCAGTACACCGCTCGCGCCAGCTACGCCCTGGAAAAAGCGTTCGGCGCGCCGATTGGCCGCGCCTGCGGCATCATCGTTGGCGCTCCGGCCTCCGTTGGCGTGCTGATGGCCGATACCGCGCTGAAGTCAGCCAACGTTGAAGTCGTGGCCTATAGCTCCCCGGCGCACGGCACCAGCTTCAGTAACGAAGCCATTCTGGTGATTTCCGGCGACTCCGGCGCGGTCCGCCAGGCGGTCATCTCGGCGCGCGAAATCGGCAAAACCGTTCTTGCGACCCTCGGTGCTGAACCGAAAAACGATCGCCCGTCCTACATCTGATACCCACGAGGCTGATTCATGAGATCGAAAAGATTTGAAGCACTGGCGAAACGCCCTGTGAATCAGGACGGCTTCGTTAAGGAGTGGATCGAAGAAGGCTTTATCGCAATGGAAAGCCCGAACGACCCGAAACCGTCGATTAAAATCGTTAACGGCGCGGTAACCGAGCTGGACGGGAAACCGGTAAGCGAATTCGACCTGATCGACCACTTTATCGCCCGCTACGGCATCAATCTGAACCGCGCTGAAGAAGTGATGGCGATGGATTCGGTCAAGCTGGCCAATATGCTGTGCGATCCGAACGTCAAACGCAGCGAAATCGTCCCGCTGACCACCGCGATGACGCCGGCGAAAATCGTCGAAGTGGTTTCGCATATGAACGTGGTCGAGATGATGATGGCGATGCAGAAAATGCGCGCCCGCCGCACCCCGTCCCAGCAGGCCCACGTCACCAACGTCAAAGATAACCCGGTACAAATTGCCGCCGATGCCGCCGAAGGCGCATGGCGCGGATTTGACGAACAGGAAACCACCGTTGCGGTAGCGCGCTATGCGCCGTTCAACGCCATCGCGCTGCTGGTGGGCTCGCAGGTAGGCCGTCCGGGCGTGCTGACTCAGTGCTCGCTGGAAGAAGCCACCGAGCTGAAGCTCGGCATGCTGGGCCATACCTGCTACGCCGAAACCATCTCCGTCTACGGCACCGAGCCGGTCTTTACCGATGGCGACGACACGCCGTGGTCGAAGGGCTTCCTGGCCTCGTCCTACGCCTCTCGCGGCCTGAAAATGCGTTTCACCTCCGGCTCCGGCTCGGAAGTGCAGATGGGCTACGCCGAAGGCAAATCCATGCTTTATCTGGAAGCGCGCTGCATCTACATCACCAAAGCCGCCGGCGTTCAGGGGCTGCAAAACGGCTCGGTAAGCTGCATCGGCGTGCCGTCCGCGGTGCCGTCAGGCATTCGCGCGGTGCTGGCGGAAAACCTGATCTGCTCGTCGCTGGATCTGGAATGCGCCTCCAGTAACGACCAGACCTTTACCCACTCCGATATGCGTCGCACCGCACGTCTGCTGATGCAGTTCCTGCCGGGAACCGACTTCATCTCTTCCGGTTATTCCGCGGTGCCGAACTACGACAACATGTTCGCTGGCTCCAACGAAGATGCCGAAGACTTTGACGACTACAACGTTATCCAGCGCGACCTGAAGGTGGACGGCGGTCTGCGTCCGGTGCGTGAAGAGGACGTCATCGCCATCCGTAACAAAGCCGCCCGCGCGTTGCAGGCCGTGTTTGCCGGAATGGGGCTGCCGCCGATTACCGATGAAGAAGTTGAAGCCGCGACCTACGCCCACGGTTCGAAAGATATGCCGGAGCGCAATATCGTCGAAGACATCAAGTTCGCCCAGGAAATCATCAATCAAAACCGCAACGGTCTGGAAGTGGTGAAAGCGCTGGCGCAGGGCGGGTTTACCGACGTGGCCCAGGACATGCTCAACATCCAGAAGGCCAAGCTGACCGGGGACTATCTGCATACCTCCGCGATTATCGTCGGCGACGGACAGGTGCTGTCAGCCGTCAACGACATTAACGATTATGCCGGTCCGGCAACGGGCTATCGCCTGCAGGGCGAACGCTGGGAAGAGATTAAAAACATCCCTGGCGCTCTTGATCCCAACGAGATTGATTAAGGGGTGAGAAATGGAAATTAATGAAAAATTGCTGCGCCAGATAATTGAAGACGTGCTTAGCGAAATGAAGGGCAGCGATAAACCGGTCTCGTTTAATGCGCCGGCGGCCTCCGCTGCGCCTGCTGGCGACGGTTTCCTGACCGAAGTGGGCGAAGCACGCCAGGGAACCCAGCAGGACGAAGTGATTATCGCCGTCGGCCCGGCGTTCGGCCTGGCGCAGACCGTCAATATCGTCGGCATCCCGCACAAAAGCATTCTGCGCGAAGTGATTGCCGGTATTGAAGAAGAAGGCATTAAAGCGCGCGTGATTCGCTGCTTTAAATCCTCCGACGTGGCCTTCGTCGCCGTTGAGGGCAATCGCCTGAGCGGCTCCGGCATCTCTATCGGCATCCAGTCGAAAGGCACAACGGTTATCCACCAGCAGGGGCTGCCGCCGCTCTCCAACCTGGAGCTGTTCCCACAGGCGCCGCTGCTGACCCTGGACACCTACCGTCAGATTGGTAAGAACGCCGCCCGCTATGCGAAACGCGAATCGCCGCAGCCGGTCCCGACGCTGAATGACCAGATGGCGCGGCCGAAGTACCAGGCGAAATCGGCCATTTTGCACATTAAAGAGACCAAGTACGTGGTGACGGGTAAAAACCCGCAGGAACTGCGCGTGGCGCTTTGATAAAGGATAACTCCATGAATACCGACGCAATTGAATCGATGGTTCGCGACGTATTGAGCCGCATGAACAGCCTGCAGGGCGAGGCGCCAGCGGCGGCTCCGGCGGCTGGCGGCGCATCCCGTAGCGCCAGGGTCAGCGACTACCCGCTGGCGAACAAGCACCCGGAATGGGTGAAAACCGCCACCAATAAAACGCTGGACGACTTTACGCTGGAAAACGTGCTGAGCAATAAAGTCACCGCTCAGGATATGCGTATTACCCCGGAAACCCTGCGCTTACAGGCGTCGATCGCCAAAGACGCGGGCCGCGACCGGCTGGCGATGAACTTCGAACGCGCCGCCGAGCTGACCGCGGTACCGGACGATCGCATTCTTGAAATCTACAACGCCCTTCGCCCCTACCGTTCAACGAAAGAGGAGCTGCTCGCTATCGCCGACGATCTCGAAAGCCGCTATCAGGCGAAGATTTGCGCAGCTTTCGTTCGCGAAGCGGCCACGCTGTACGTCGAGCGTAAAAAACTCAAAGGCGACGATTAACTACAGGGGGCGGTGATGCGATATATAGCTGGCATTGATATCGGCAACTCATCGACGGAAGTCGCCCTGGCGACTCTGGATGAGGCTGGCGCGCTGACGATTACGCATAGCGCGTTGGCGGAAACCACCGGGATCAAAGGCACGTTGCGTAACGTGTTCGGGATCCAGGAAGCGCTTGCCCTCGTGGCAAAGCGCGCCGGGATCGGCGTCGGCGATATTTCGCTCATTCGCATTAACGAAGCCACGCCGGTGATTGGCGATGTGGCGATGGAAACCATTACCGAAACCATCATCACCGAGTCGACCATGATCGGCCATAACCCGAAAACGCCCGGCGGCGTGGGGCTTGGCGTTGGCATCACTATTACGCCGCAGGAGCTGTTAATCCGCCCGGCGGAGGCCCCCTATATCCTGGTGGTGTCATCGGCCTTCGATTTTGCCGATATCGCGAACGTTATCAACGCCTCCCTGCGCGCCGGGTATCAGATTACCGGCGTCATTTTGCAACGCGACGATGGCGTGCTGGTCAGCAACCGGCTGGAAAAACCGCTGCCGATCGTTGACGAAGTGCTGTACATCGACCGCATTCCGCTGGGAATGCTGGCGGCGATTGAGGTCGCCGTCCCGGGGAAGGTTATCGAAACCCTCTCCAACCCTTACGGTATCGCCACCGTATTCAACCTCAACGCCGAGGAGACCAAAAACATCGTCCCGATGGCCCGGGCGCTGATTGGCAATCGTTCCGCCGTGGTGGTCAAAACGCCATCGGGCGACGTTAAAGCGCGCGCCATACCTGCGGGAAATCTGGAACTGCTGGCCCAGGGGCGCAGCGTGCGCGTGGATGTCGCCGCCGGAGCCGAGGCCATCATGAAAGCGGTCGACGGCTGCGGCAGGCTCGATAACGTCACCGGTGAGTCCGGCACCAATATCGGCGGCATGCTGGAGCACGTGCGCCAGACCATGGCCGAGCTGACCAACAAGCCGAGCAGCGAGATTTTCATTCAGGATCTGCTGGCCGTCGATACCTCGGTACCGGTGAGCGTCACCGGCGGACTGGCTGGGGAGTTCTCGCTGGAGCAGGCCGTCGGCATCGCCTCGATGGTGAAATCGGATCGCCTGCAGATGGCGATGATCGCCCGCGAGATTGAGCAGAAGCTCAATATCGACGTGCAGATCGGCGGCGCCGAGGCCGAAGCCGCCATCCTGGGCGCGCTGACCACGCCGGGCACCACCCGACCGCTGGCGATCCTCGACCTCGGCGCGGGCTCCACCGATGCCTCCATCATCAACCCTAAAGGCGAAATCATCGCCACCCACCTCGCCGGAGCAGGTGATATGGTGACGATGATCATTGCCCGTGAGCTGGGGCTGGAGGACCGCTATCTGGCGGAAGAGATCAAGAAGTTCCCGCTGGCTAAGGTGGAAAGCCTGTTCCATTTGCGCCACGAGGACGGCAGCGTGCAGTTTTTCTCTACGCCGCTGCCCCCGGCCGTCTTCGCCCGCGTCTGCGTGGTAAAGCCGGACGAACTGGTGCCGCTGCCCGGCGACTTAGCGCTGGAAAAAGTGCGTGCCATTCGCCGTAGCGCCAAAGAGCGGGTCTTTGTCACCAACGCCCTGCGCGCGCTGCGTCAGGTCAGCCCCACCGGCAACATTCGCGATATTCCGTTCGTGGTGCTGGTGGGCGGTTCGTCGCTGGATTTCGAAGTCCCGCAGCTGGTCACCGATGCGCTGGCGCACTACCGCCTGGTTGCCGGGCGCGGAAATATTCGCGGCAGCGAAGGCCCGAGAAACGCGGTGGCCACCGGGCTGATTCTCTCCTGGCACAAGGAGTTCGCGCATGGACAGTAATCACAGCGCCCCGGCCATCGTCATTACCGCCATCGCCGGCTGCGACGGCCTGTGGCGCGAAGTGCTGCTGGGCATTGAAGAGGAAGGCATCCCTTTCCTGCTCCAGCATCATCCGGCCGGAGAAGTCGTGGACAGTGCCTGGCAGGCGGCGCGCAGCTCGCCGCTGCTGGTGGGCATCGCCTGCGACCGCCATACGCTGGTCGTGCACTACAAGAATTTACCCGCATCGGCGCCGCTTTTTACGCTGATGCATCATCAGGACAGTCAGGCCCATCGTAACACCGGAAATAACGCGGCACGGCTGGTCAAAGGGATCCCTTTCCGGGATCTGAATCGCTAAGCAACAGGAGAACGGCAGAATGAATAACGCACTGGGACTGGTTGAAACAAAAGGGTTGGTGGGCGCTATTGAAGCCGCCGACGCCATGGTGAAATCCGCCAACGTGCAGCTGGTTGGCTACGAAAAAATTGGCTCGGGTCTGGTGACCGTGATGGTTCGCGGCGACGTCGGCGCGGTTAAAGCGGCGGTGGACGCGGGCAGCGCGGCGGCAAGCGTGGTGGGTGAAGTGAAATCCTGCCACGTGATCCCGCGTCCGCACAGCGACGTTGAGGCCATTTTACCGAAATCAGCCTGATTGATGGCGAATAAGGAGCACCGCGTGAAGCAATCACTGGGATTACTTGAAGTTTGTGGTCTGGCACTGGCTATCAGCTGCGCCGATATCATGGCGAAATCCGCTTCTATCACGCTGGTCGCCCTCGAAAAGACCAATGGTTCAGGCTGGACGGTGATTAAAATTACCGGTGATGTGGCCTCCGTGCAGGCGGCTATCACCACCGGTGCGCAGTTTGCCGAACAGCGAAACGGCCTGGTGGCCCACAAAGTCATCGCCAGGCCAGGAGAAGGGATCCTGCGCGCGCAGACGCCCCCGCTCTCCGTCATGCAACCTGAGCCTGAAGAGTCAGAAACGACGGATGTCGTTTCTGAAGCGCCAGCAGAAGAGCTCCCGCAGGAACAGGGGCTGGTTAGCTGCAACCTGTGTCTGGACCCGAAATGTCCGCGCCAGAAAGGCGAGCCGCGCTCGCTTTGCATTCATCCCGGCAAGCGAGGTGAGGCGTAATGGATAAACAGCTTCTGGAATCAACGGTCAGTAAAGTTCTCGACGAGATGCGCCTGCGGCCCATCCCGCTGGGGGTTTCAAATCGTCATATCCATCTGTCCGCGGCGGATTACGAACGCCTGTTCCCCGGCCATCCTATCAGCGAGAAAAAAGCGCTCCTGCAGCCGGGACAGTACGCCGCGGAGCAAACCGTCACTCTGGTGGGGCCGAAGGGGCAGCTGAAAAATGTACGCCTGCTCGGCCCACTGCGCTCGGTAAGCCAGGTGGAAATCTCGCGTACCGATGCCAGAACCCTGGGCGTTGCGGCGCCGCTGAGAATGTCCGGCAACCTGAAGGGCACGCCGGGCATCCGCCTGGTCAGCCCTTTTGGCGAGCTGGAGCTGACGTCAGGGGTTATCGTCGCACAACGGCATATTCATATGTCGCCGCTCGATGCGCTGATCCTGCGGGTCACCCACGGCGACAGAGTGTCGGTGGCCATTGAAGGCGACGAGCGCGGGCTGATCCTCAACAACGTGGCGGTTCGCGTTTCGCCGGACATGCGCCTCGAAATGCACATTGATACCGATGAGGCTAACGCCGCTGGAGCCGATAGCCCGCAGGCCTTTGCCCGGCTGGTAGGCCCGCGATGAACGGCGAACTTCTGCAGCGCATTGTGGAGACGATCGTCTCCCGGCTGCAGCGGCGCGCCGAAAGCACGGCGACGTTGAGCGTGGCGCAGCTACGTGATGCCGACTGCCGGAGTCTGTTCTGCCAGCACGCGTCGCTGCGCGTTCTGCTCGTCGACCTGCCGCTGCTGAACCAGCTGGCGGAGGCGGACACCGACGATGCCGCCGTTCGTAATATTCACGACGCGCTGGCTTTCGGCATCCGCGTGCAGCTCACCCTGCACGGCCAGCTGCTGCCGGTTATCCCGGTTAAAAAACTGGCTCGCCTGCCGCTGACCTTTGCCGATGAACGCGGGCTGCCGCTGGTTCTGCACGCAGGTTCGGTGCTCAGCTATCGCGACGTCGCGCCGCTGGGTCAGGGGCGTCTGGTTATTCAGCGCAAATGCCTCGTGACCGCCCTGGCGCGCGACGCGGCGCGCGCGCGGAATATTCAATTAATTAAGCAGGAGTAAATCATGCATCTGGCACGAGTCACGGGCGCGGTTGTCTCCACGCAAAAATCGCCTTCCCTGGTCGGGAAAAAGCTTCTGTTGGTGCGGCGGGTCAGCGCCGATGGCGAACTTCCCGCCTCGCCCACCTCCGGCGATGAAGTCGCCGTGGACTCCGTCGGCGCAGGCGTCGGCGAGCTGGTTCTGCTCAGCGGCGGCTCCAGCGCCAGGCACGTTTTTTCCGGGCCAAACGAGGCCATCGACCTCGCCGTTGTCGGCATTGTCGATACGCTTTCACGTTAAGGAGCGACTATGGCGATTTATACCCGAACGGGTGACGCTGGCACCACCTCACTCTTTACCGGCCAGCGGGTGAGCAAAACCCACCCGCGGGTTGAAGCCTACGGCACGCTAGACGAGCTGAACGCCGCGCTGAGCCTGTGCGCCTGCGCCGCCGCGGATGAAAACCACCGCGCCCTGCTCGAGGCCATCCAGCAGCAAATTTTCTGGTTTAGCGCCGAGCTGGCCAGCGACAGCGAACGGTCGTCGCCTAAACAGCGCTACATCAGCAGCGAAGAGATTTCCGCCCTGGAAGCCGCCATCGATCGGGCCATGGCCCGCGTTGAACCGCTGCACAGCTTTATTTTACCCGGCCGCTGCGAAGCCGCGAGCCGCCTGCATTTTGCCCGCACGCTGGCCCGCCGGGCCGAACGCCGCCTGGTGGAGCTGGCGGCGGAAGTCAACGTGCGCCAGGTGCTGATGCGCTACATCAATCGCTTATCAGACTGCCTGTACGCCCTGGCCCGCGCCGAAGATAGCGACGCGCACCAGAACAACCTTATCCGTGAAATAAGCCGGCGCTATCTGGCCGCCAGCCAGCCGAGCCGCAGCAAGGAGACGACGCCCGTGGCCCTCTCATTCCACGATCTACACCAGCTCACCCGCGCCGCCGTCGAGCGCGCGCAGCAGCTACAGGTGCCGGTGGTGATCAGCATCGTTGACGCCCACGGCACCGAAACCGTGACCTGGCGGATGCCGGACGCCCTGCTGGTCAGCAGCGAACTGGCGCCGAAAAAGGCCTGGACCGCGGTGGCGATGAAAACGGCGACCCATGAGCTGAACGATGTGGTTCAGCCGGGCGCCGCGCTTTATGGCCTCGAAACGCATTTGCAGGGAAAAGTGGTCACCTTTGGCGGCGGTTACGCCCTGTGGCGCGACGGCTTATTAATCGGGGGTCTTGGCATCAGCGGCGGCAGCGTTGAGCAGGACATGGACATAGCACGGACCGCCATCGCGGCCATTAACGTGGGAACTCATCAATGAATACTTCTGAACTCGAAACCCTTATTCGCACCATTCTTAGCGAACAGTTAACCCCGGCGCAAACGCCGGAGCAGCCGCAGGGCAAAGGGATATTTCAGTCCGTCAGCGAGGCTATCGACGCTGCGCACCAGGCGTTCTTACGTTATCAGCAGTGCCCGCTGAAAACCCGCAGCGCCATCATCAGCGCAATGCGCCAGGAGCTGACGCCGCTGCTGGCCGCGCTGGCGGAAGAGAGCGCCAATGAAACGGGCATGGGCAACAAAGAAGACAAATACCTGAAAAACAAGGCTGCGCTGGACAACACCCCCGGCGTGGAAGATCTCACCACCACCGCGCTGACCGGCGACGGCGGAATGGTGCTGTTTGAATATTCGCCGTTTGGCGTAATCGGGTCGGTCGCGCCGAGCACCAACCCAACGGAGACCATCATCAACAACAGCATCAGCATGCTGGCGGCGGGCAACAGCGTCTACTTCAGCCCGCATCCGGGGGCGAAAAAGGTCTCACTCAAGCTCATCAGCCTGATTGAAGAGATTGCCTTCCGCTGCTGCGGCATTCGCAACCTGGTGGTCACCGTGGCGGAACCGACGTTTGAAGCCACCCAGCAGATGATGGCCCATCCGCGCATTGCGGTCCTCGCTATTACCGGCGGCCCCGGCATTGTGGCAATGGGCATGAAGAGCGGTAAAAAAGTGATTGGCGCCGGCGCGGGCAACCCGCCCTGCATCGTCGATGAAACGGCGGATCTGGTCAAAGCGGCGGAGGATATCATCAACGGCGCCTCGTTCGATTACAACCTGCCCTGCATTGCCGAGAAGAGCCTGATTGTGGTGGAGAGCGTCGCCGAACGTCTGGTGCAACAAATGCAAGCCTTCGGCGCGCTGCTGCTGAGCCCGGCCGATACCGATAAACTCCGCGCCGCCTGCCTGCCTGAAGGCCTGGCCAATAAGAAGCTGGTCGGCAAAAGCCCGTCGGCGATGCTGGAAGCCGCCGGGATCGCCGTTCCGGCGAAAGCGCCGCGCCTGCTGATCGCTATCGTCAACGCTGACGATCCGTGGGTCACCAGCGAACAGCTGATGCCGATGCTGCCGGTGGTCAAAGTCAGCGATTTCGATAGCGCGCTGGCGCTGGCGCTGAAGGTTGAAGAAGGCCTGCACCATACCGCCATTATGCACTCGCAAAACGTCTCGCGCCTGAACCTCGCGGCCCGCACTCTGCAAACCTCGATATTCGTTAAGAACGGCCCCTCTTATGCCGGGATCGGCGTCGGTGGAGAAGGCTTTACCACCTTTACTATTGCCACGCCAACCGGAGAAGGAACAACCTCGGCGCGCACGTTTGCCCGTTCCCGTCGCTGCGTGCTGACCAACGGCTTTTCCATTCGCTAACCGAGGTCGCGATGAAGACTTTCTCACTACAAACGCGGTTGTACAGCGGTCAGGGTAGCCTGGCGGCGCTCAAGCGCTTTACCAACAAGCACATCTGGATTATCTGCGATGGCTTTCTTGCGCGCTCGCCGCTGCTGGAGACCCTGCGCAACGCGTTGCCCGCAGATAACCGCATTAGCGTCTTTAGCGAGATAACCCCGGACCCCACTATCCACACCGTGGTACAGGGCATTGCGCAAATGCAGGCCCTGCAACCGCAGGTGGTCATCGGCTTCGGCGGCGGATCGGCAATGGATGCGGCGAAAGCTATCGTCTGGTTCAGCCAGCAGAGCGGCATCAGCATCGAAACCTGCGTGGCGATACCGACCACCAGCGGTACCGGTTCAGAAGTGACCAGCGCCTGCGTGATTAGCGACCCGGATAAAGGCATCAAGTACCCGCTGTTCAACAACGCGCTGTACCCGGATATGGCGATCCTTGACCCGGAACTGGTGGTCAGCGTGCCGCCGCAGATTACGGCCAACACCGGCATGGACGTGTTAACTCACGCGCTGGAGGCGTGGGTCTCTCCGCACGCCAGCGACTTTACCGACGCGCTGGCGGAAAAAGCCGCCAAACTGGTGTTCCAGTATCTGCCCACCGCGGTGGAAAAAGGCGACTGCGTGGCGACGCGCGGGAAAATGCACAACGCCTCAACCCTTGCCGGGATGGCCTTCAGCCAGGCGGGACTGGGGCTTAACCACGCCATCGCCCACCAGCTTGGCGGACAGTTTCATCTGCCGCACGGCCTGGCCAACGCGCTGCTGTTAACCACGGTTATCCGCTTTAACGCCGCTGTTCCCCGTGCTGGCAAACGCTACGCGCGGTTGGCCAAAGCCTGTGGATTTTGCCCGGCAGAGGCCAACGACGTCACGGCGATCAATGCCCTGATCCAGCAAATCGAACGACTCAAGCAACGCTGCGCGCTGCCTTCGCTGGCGGTGGCGCTGAAAGAAGGACGAACCGCGTTTTCCGCGCGTATTCCGGCCATGGTGCAGGCCGCGCTGGCTGACGTCACGCTACGCACCAATCCTCGCCCGGCCAGCGCCGAGGAGATTCGGGAACTGCTGGAGGAACTGCTATGAGTCGCGCCGTCAACGCTGTTGAAATGGCCCTGAGCGCCGATGACATCCGCGAGCGCGTTCGCGCGGCGGGCGTGGTCGGCGCGGGGGGCGCGGGATTTCCCGCCCACGTGAAGCTACAGGCGCAGGTAGAAATTTTCCTGGTCAACGCCGCCGAGTGCGAACCGATGCTCAAGGTCGACCAGCAGCTGATGTGGCAGCAGGCTTCGCGCCTTGTCCGCGGCGTGCAGTACGCAATGACGGCAACCGGCGCGCGCGAAGGGGTGATCGCCCTGAAAGAGAAGTACCGCCGGGCTATCGACGCCCTCACCCCGCTGCTGCCTGCCGGTATCCGCCTGCATATTCTGCCGGATGTCTATCCGGCGGGCGATGAGGTGCTGACTATCTGGATGGCGACCGGCCGCAGAGTCGCGCCCGCCGCGCTGCCGGCCAGCGTTGGCGTGGTGGTCAATAACGTACAAACGGTCCTTAACATTGCCCGCGCGGTCGAACAGCAGTTTCCGGTCACCCGCCGAACGCTGACCGTTAACGGCGCAGTCGCCAGGCCGCTGACCGTCACCGTTCCTATCGGCATGCCGCTGCGCGAAGTGCTGGCATTGGCGGGCGGCGCGACGGTCGACGACCCCGGTTTTATTAACGGCGGCCCGATGATGGGCGGGCTGATTACCTCTCTCGATAATCCGGTGACCAAAACCACCGGCGGCCTGCTGGTGCTGCCGAAAAGCCATCCGCTTATTCAGCGGCGGATGCAGGATGAGCGCACGGTACTTTCCGTCGCCCGCACCGTCTGCGAGCAGT
This sequence comes from Klebsiella sp. MBT K-1, assembly GCF_002556465.1. Lineage (NCBI taxonomy): Bacteria > Pseudomonadati > Pseudomonadota > Gammaproteobacteria > Enterobacterales > Enterobacteriaceae > Klebsiella > Klebsiella sp. MBT K-1. The sequence continues at coordinate 31,608 of NZ_PDEL01000013.1, forward strand.
GCCGACTGTGTACCGATCTCTGCCCGCGACATCTGATCGGCCACGAACTCTCTCCGCACCTGCTGGTGCGGGCGGTGAACTTTCACCATGCCGCCACGCCGCAGCTGCTGCTGAGCGCCCTCACCTGCTCGGAATGCAACGTCTGCGAAAGCGTGGCCTGCCCGGTGGGGATCTCGCCGATGCGCATCAACCGGATGCTGAAACGCGAGCTGCGGGCGCAAAACCAGCGCTACGAAGGGCCGCTCTATCCGGCCGATGAGATGGCGAAGTATCGCCTGGTGCCGGTGAAGCGGCTGATCGCCAAACTGGGGTTAAGCCCCTGGTATCAGGAGGCGCCGCTGGTGGAAGACGAACCGGCGGTCGAAACCGTAACGTTGCCGCTGCGCCAGCATATCGGCGCCAGCGCGGTAGCCAACGTTGCAGTGGGAGAAAGCGTCACGCGCGGGCAATGCGTTGCCGATATCCCGGCAGGCGCGTTAGGCGCGCCGATTCACGCCAGCATCGACGGCGTGGTTGCGGCCATCAGCGAACAGGCCATCACGGTGGTAAGAGGTTAACCATGTCTCAGGCTATAGGAATTTTAGAACTCACCAGCATTGCCAAAGGAATGGAGCTCGGCGATGCGATGCTGAAAAGCGCCAACGTCAATCTGCTGGTCAGCAAGACTATCTGTCCGGGTAAGTTTTTGCTGATGCTCGGCGGGGATATCGGCGCTATCCAACAGGCCATTGAAACCGGCGCGTCGCAGGCCGGCGAAATGCTCGTCGACAGCCTGGTGCTGGCGAATATTCACCCCAGCGTACTGCCGGCCATCAGCGGCCTGAACAGCGTGGACAAGCGCCAGGCGGTCGGCATCGTTGAAACCTGGAGCGTTGCGGCCTGCATCAGCGCCGCCGATCGGGCGGTAAAAGGCTCAAACGTCACCCTGGTGCGGGTGCATATGGCCTTCGGCATCGGCGGTAAATGCTACATGGTGGTGGCGGGCGACGTTTCCGACGTCAATAACGCGGTTACGGTTGCCAGCGAAAGCGCAGGCGAAAGCGCAGGCGAAAAAGGGCTGCTGGTTTATCGTTCGGTGATCCCGCGCCCGCATGAAGCGATGTGGCGACAGATGGTGGAGGGATAATGGAAAGACAGCCGACAACGGATCGCATGATTCAGGAGTACGTGCCGGGGAAACAGGTCACCCTCGCGCACCTGATTGCCAATCCAGGGAAAGATCTCTTTAAGAAGCTCGGTCTGCAGGATGCGGTTTCCGCCATTGGCATCCTCACCATTACACCCAGCGAGGCGTCGATTATCGCCTGCGATATCGCCACCAAATCCGGCGCGGTGGAGATCGGTTTTCTCGACCGTTTTACCGGCGCCGTGGTGCTGACCGGCGACGTTTCCGCCGTGGAATATGCCCTCAAGCAGGTGACGCGCACCCTGGGCGAGATGATGCAGTTTACTACCTGCTCAATAACCCGGACGTAGCGCGATGAAGCGTCTGATGTTTATCGGCCCGAGTCAGTGCGGCAAGACCTCGCTAACCCAGAGCCTGCGCGGCGAAGCGCTCCATTATAAGAAAACCCAGGCCATTGAATGGTCGCCGATGGCCATCGATACGCCGGGGGAATATCTGGAGAACCGCTGCCTGTATAGCGCCCTGCTGACCAGCGCCTGCGAGGCTGACGTTATCGCGCTGGTACTGAATGCCGACGCCCAGTGGTCGCCGTTTTCTCCGGGGTTTACCGCCCCGATGAATCGCCCGACGATTGGCCTGGTCACCAAAGCCGACCTCGCCGACCCTCAGCGGATATCGCTCATCGCGGAGTGGCTTACGCAGGCAGGCGCCGGGCAGATTTTTGTTACCAGCGCGTTGAACAATTCGGGTCTCGACGCGGTGCTGGATTTTCTGAATTCGAAGGAACCCTTATGTCTTACAAAATAATGGCCATTAACGCCGGCAGCTCATCGTTAAAATTCCAGCTGCTGGAGATGCCGCAGGGCGAGACGCTCTGCCAGGGATTGATTGAACGTATCGGCATGGCAAACGCTCAGGTGACCCTCAAAACGCCGGCGCAGAAATGGCAGGAGTCGGCGCCGATCGCCGATCATCGCGAAGCCGTCACGCTGCTGCTGGAAAAGCTCCTCGGCTACAGCATTATCGAGAGTTTGCAGGATATTGACGGCGTTGGCCACCGCGTGGCGCACGGCGGCGAGCGCTTTAAAGATTCGACGCCGGTAACCGATGAAAGCTTAGCGGAAATCGAGCGTCTGGCCGAACTGGCTCCGCTGCATAACCCGGTTAACGCCCTGGGAATCAAAGTTTTCCGCCAGCTGCTGCCCGATACGCCATCGGTAGCGGTGTTTGATACCGCTTTTCACCAGACGCTGGATGAGCGCGCGTTTATCTATCCGCTGCCGTGGCGCTACTACAGCGAGCTGGGCATTCGCCGCTACGGCTTCCACGGCACCAGCCATAAGTACGTCAGCGCGACGCTGGCGGAAAAGCTGGGCGTGCCGCTGAGCGCCCTGCGCGTGGTGTGCTGCCATCTCGGCAACGGCAGCAGCGTTTGCGCAATCAAAGGCGGGCGTTCGGTGAATACCTCAATGGGCTTTACGCCGCAGTCCGGGGTGATGATGGGCACCCGCAGCGGCGATATCGATCCGTCGATTTTACCGTGGCTGGCGCTGCATGAGGGGCAAACGCCGGAGCAGCTGAATCAGCTGCTGAATAACGAATCCGGCCTGTTGGGGGTTTCCGGCGTCTCGCACGATTATCGCGATGTCGAACAGGCGGCGGACGGCGGTAATCGTCGGGCGGCGCTGGCGCTGGCGCTGTTTGCCGAGCGCATTCGCGCTACCATCGGCAGCTATATCATGCAGATGGGCGGAATTGATGCGCTAATTTTTACCGGCGGCATCGGCGAAAACTCGGCCCGCGCCAGGAGCGCCATCTGCCATAACCTGAATTTCCTCGGGCTGTCGGTCGATGAAGAGAAAAACCAGCACAACGCCACCTTTATCCAGGCCGAGCATGCGCTGGTCAAAGTGGCGGTCATTAATACTAATGAAGAGCTGATGATTGCCCGCGACGTGATGCGCCTCGCGCTGCCCGCGGCGGAAACCTTAACCGTTTCAGCCTGATTTCGCCGCCCGGCAAGTTGCGGTGAATCATGGTAATAGCGGGATCGGCATGACACTATGCGCCCTGGAAACCTGAGCAATAGGTGAATATGTGGCCGTAGCGCAATGCCCCGCCTCCTGTGGGGAACTCATCCAGGGCTGGATCCTCGGCAGCGAGAAGCTGGTCTCCTGCCCCGTTGACTGGTACAGCACCGTCGAGGTGGACTACGGTTCGCCTCGCGCAGATGAACGCCCGCTGTCGCGGGCGATGGTCGACCGGCTGCTGGGCTACTGGCGCTATCCGGCGGAGCTAGGCAAAGAGATTCGGATCGATATTTGCTCCACGATTCCGGTCGCCAAAGGGATGGCCAGCAGCACCGCGGATATCGCCGCGACGGCGGTGGCCACCGCGCATCATCTCGGCCATCCGCTGGATGAAACCACCCTCGCCCGGCTCTGCGTTTCCCTGGAGCCCACCGACAGCACCCTGTTCCGCCAGTTGACGCTATTCGATCACAATACCGCCGCCACGCAAATTACCTGCGGCTGCCAGCCTCAGCTCGATCTGCTGGTGCTGGAAAGCCCCGCCACGCTGCTGACCACCGATTACCACCGCCTTCCCCGTCTTGAAAAGCTGCACGCCCATTCCGCCGCGCTGCATCAGGCCTGGGAGAAAGTTCAGCAGGCCTGTCAGACCAATGACCCCCGACGGATGGGCGAGGCGGCGACGCTTAGCGCCATCGCCAGCCAGCATCTGCTGCCGAAGCCGGGGTTTGATACGCTGCGGGCGCTGGTGGAAGAGTGCGATTTATACGGCATTAACGTGGCGCACAGCGGCAGCGTGGTCGGCCTGATGCTCGACCGCCAGCGTCACGATATTGAGTATTTGCAGCGGCGGCTGCAGGAAACGAGGCTTAGCGAGCTCTGGCCCCGGCAGCATCTGCTGCGCATGGTGCAGGGCGGCGTCGAACTGCGCTAACTCTGCCGCAGCCATACCTCCCCGGAGGCGATGCTTGCGCATCTGTCCGGGCTACCGGTCCGCAGACGACGGTGAACCCGTAGCCCGGTCAGCGCAGCGCTACCGGGAAGAACTGCAGACGAACAATGGCGGCAGACGCTCGGAACATCTACCCGTTAAAAACCCGCCTGAAAGCCGTCAGCAGCTGCGTATTCTCCTGCTGGCTGCGGATCGCGACGCGGAAGTAGCGCCCGTCAAGCCCCGGGTAGTTGGCGCAGCTGCGGATCAGGATGCGCTGTTGCAGCATTGCGTATTGCAGATCCAGATCCGGCACCTCGCAGCGCAGAAACAGATAATTTGCCTGCCCGGGATAGACCGTCAGACCGGGAACGTGGCGCAGCTGATGGTAAAAGCGCTGCCCCTCTTCCGCCAGCCACCGCCAGGTTTTCTGCTGATAGACGCTATCCTGGAGAATGATTTCCCCCGCCAGCGCGGCAAAGGCGTTGATTGACCACGGCATCTGGCGCTCGCGCATTCGCGCTACCGCCCGCGCATCGCCATTGACCAGATACCCAAGGCGCAGACCGGGAATAGCATAAAACTTAGTCAGCGAACGCAGCACCCACACGTGCGGATTGTGGCTCAGTAGCGGAATAAATCCTGTCTCATCGGGGATAAAATCGATAAACGCTTCATCGAGAATCAGGGCGATTCCCAGCGACTTACAGCGTTCAGCAATCAGTTCCAGCAGACGGCGCTCGGGCAGCAGACCGGTTGGGTTGTTCGGGGTGCAGAGAAACAAACAGTCCAGATCCGGCGTCAGAGCGTCGAGAATCGTCCCGGTGAGCTGCCAGCCATCCTCTTCACGTAGCAGAAACTCCCGCACCGTGCAGTCCACCGACTGCAGCGCCCGGCGGTATTCGGCAAAGCCGGGGGTGACGATCATCGCCTGGCGCGGCTTCAGGCCCTGAACCAGCGTAAAGATCGCTTCGGTTTCGCCGTTTCCGGCGAGGATCCACGAGGCGGGGATGTGATGGTGTTCCGCCAGCGCGAGGTGCAGCTGCTGATACTCAACGTCAGGATAGCGTTCGGCGCAGGCCATATTGTCGATGATGGCGCGCTTTAAGCTTTCCGGCATCCCCAGCGGATTGATATTGGCGCTAAAATCCAGCAGCTGTTCCGCACAGATGCCCAATAGCGCGGCGGCCTCGCGGATATTGCCGCCGTGGGCGCTCTTCAGTAGAGCCATGTACCTTTCCTGTTGCGTTACCCTCGCCTTGCCAGCGTCGCGCCGTCGGCGAAGTAGGCTTTAATCCCTGCCAGAATCGACTCTGCTACTTCCTGCTGGAATTTCGCCGTTTTCAATTTACGCTCTTCTTCGACATTACTGATAAACGCGGTTTCCACCAGAATCGATGGAATATCCGGCGCCTTCAGCACCGCGAAGCCCGCCTGCTCAACCCGATTCTTGTGCAGGTTATTAATGTTGCCCATCTTTTCCAGCACCGCCTTGCCGAACTTCAGGCTGTCGGCGATGGTCAGCGACTGCACCATGTCGAACATTGTGTGGTCGACGTAGCGGTCGCCGCTTTTGCTGACGCCGCCGATCAGATCCGAGGCGTTCTGGGTCTGCGCCAGATACTTAGCCGCGGTACTGGTGGCCCCTTTGGTTGACAGGGCAAACACCGACGATCCGCTGGGCTGACGGCTGGTAAAGGCATCGGCGTGAATAGAGACAAACAGGTCGGCGCGCTGCTTCTGCGCCTTGGCGACGCGCACCTTCAACGGGATAAAGACGTCCTCGTTGCGGGTCATATAGACCTTCATATTACCCTCTTTCTCGATCAGCGCGCGCAGCCGTCGGGCAATCTGCAGCACCACGTCTTTCTCGCGGGTGCGGTATTTCCCCACCGCGCCGGAGTCTTCGCCGCCGTGGCCGGGATCGAGCATGATAACAATGGGCCGATCGCGCCCGGCTTTACCCGGTTTCGGCCCGCTCTCCGCCGGCGGAACCTGCCGCTGAAGATCGCCTTTGTTGTAATCTTCAAGCAGCGCCAGCAGCGGATCCTGCACGTCGGTGGCGTTAGCGGGATAGAGGTCCATAACCAGACGCTCTTTAAACCCGGCGACCGGAGCCAGCGCGAACAGCTGCGGTTTCACGTTCTGTTTTAGCTCAAACACCATGCGTACGGTTTGCGGATCGAACTGCCCCACGCGGGCGGATTGAATATAGGGGTCGTCGCCGCGAATCTGCCCCCCCATGCCTTTAAGTACGGAATTGAGATTAACCCCTTCCAGATCCACCACCAGACGTTCAGGATTGCTGAGCGCAAACTGCCGATATTTCAGGATATGGTTGGACTCCACGGTCACGCGGGTGTAGGTCGACGATGGCCAGACGCGTACGGCAACCACCTGCGCCGCGGCAGCCAGGCCAACCGGGCTCACACTCATTAACCACATAGCGCCCGCCCCTTGTAAAAAACGGCGGCGGCTTAATCCTGACTTGTATCCCGACATGCCACTCCCAAGCAGTAAGAAATCATTCGTATTGAAAACAAACAGATTGACCGGAAACTTTAACGAAAGGCGTATAACCTGTCATCAATAAAAGGGTAAACAATCTTTGACACCCTGATTTGGCTCACACCTTTTTCCTGGCTCCGCCCAAAATTGGGGCTTGCGTTTGCCGGTAAAACAGAATAAAAATACAGTAATTACGAATAATCATGCATTGAGGTTGTGTCATGGTGAAGGAACGTCGCACCGAACTGGTAGAGGGATTCCGCCATTCTGTCCCCTATATTAACGCCCATCGGGGTAAAACGTTTGTCATCATGCTGGGCGGAGAAGCCATTGAGCATGATAATTTCTCTAGTATTGTCAACGACATTGGTCTTCTTCACAGTCTGGGCATTCGCCTGGTGGTGGTCTATGGCGCTCGTCCGCAGATTGACGCCAACCTGGCGGAGCATCGCCATGAGCCGGTTTATCACAAACAAACCCGAGTGACTGACGCCAAAACGCTTGAGCTGGTTAAGCAGGCGGCGGGTATGCTGCAGCTGGAAATTACCGCGCGCCTGTCGATGAGCCTCAACAATACGCCGCTGCAGGGCGCCCACATCAACGTGGTCAGCGGCAATTTCATTATCGCGCAGCCGTTAGGCGTGGATGACGGCGTGGATTACTGCCACAGCGGGCGCATTCGCCGCATTGATGAAGAAGCTATTCACCGCCAGCTGGATAACGGCGCGATCGTGCTGATGGGCCCGGTTGCGGTGTCGGTCACCGGCGAAAGCTTTAACCTGACCTCCGAAGAGATTGCCACCCAGCTGGCGATTAAGCTGAAAGCCGAAAAAATGATTGGCTTCTGCTCATCGCAGGGCGTTTACAACCAGGATGGCGAGATCGTCCCAGAGCTGTTCCCCAACGAAGCCCAGGCGCGGGTTGAAGAGATGGAAGCGGACGAAGACTACAGCTCCGGCACCGTGCGCTTCCTGCGCGGCGCGGTAAAAGCCTGCCGCAGCGGCGTGCGTCGCTGCCACCTGATCAGCTACCAGGAAAACGGCACCCTGCTGCAGGAGTTATTCTCACGCGACGGTATCGGCACCCAGATAGTGATGGAGAGCGCCGAGCAGATCCGCCGCGCCACCATTAACGATATCGGCGGCATCCTCGAGCTGATTAGCCCGCTGGAACAGCAGGGCATTCTGGTGCGGCGCTCGCGCGAGCAGCTGGAGATGGAAATCGATAAATTCACCATTATTCAGCGCGACAACACCACTATCGCCTGCGCCGCGCTCTATCCTTTCCCGGAAGAGAAGATCGGCGAAATGGCCTGCGTGGCGGTGCATCCGGATTACCGCAGCTCATCGCGCGGCGAAGTGCTGCTCGAGCGTATTGCCGCGCAGGCGAAGCAAATGGGCCTCAGCAAGCTGTTTGTGCTCACGACCCGCAGCATTCACTGGTTCCAGGAGCGCGGATTTACGCCGGTCGACGTCGACCTGCTGCCGGAAAGCAAAAAAGAGATGTACAACTATCAGCGCCGCTCCAAGGTGCTGATGGCCGACCTGGCCTGATTCTCTCCCCCGGAAAGCGCACGGCTGACCGGGGATAACATCACCGGGCGGAAAAGATATCCGCCAGGCCGCTGCGCCGTTCGGTACGTGCGACAACTGCCTGGGTCAGCACCTGCTCATCGGCATAGATCGACAGCTGCCGTTTGGCACGCGTAATAGCGGTATAAACCAGCTCGCGGGTCACCAGCGGCACGCTGCGCAATGGCAGAATCAGCGCCGCGTGATCGAACTCCGACCCCTGCGATTTATGCACCGTCATCGCCCAGGCGGTATCGTGCTCCGGCAGACGGCTTGGCTGTACCGACTTGATGCTGCCATCGGGCATCGGGAACCAAACGCGCAGGCCATCGTCTCTTTCCAGCGCGATACCGATATCGCCGTTAAACAGCCCCAGCGCGCTGTCGTTGCGGGAAATCATCACCGGACGGCCTTCATACCAGCGCGAATGGCGCGGCAGAGCAATCGCCCGCTTGCGGTTCAGCATCTGCTCCAGCTGTTCGTTCACGCCGCTGACGCCATAAGGGCCATCGCGCAGCGCGCACAGTAGCTGAAACTCGCTAAAGGCGGCAATCAGCTCTGCGGGCTCGGCCCGTTCACGCAGCAGCTGCAGAAAACGGCCGTAGCCCGCCTGCGCCTGAACGAGCATCGCTTCATACTCCTCGGTGGAGCTCAGCGGATGCAGGACGATATCGTCGAACGACTGACGCAGCGTCTCCCTGACCGCGCGGCGTTCACCGCTGTTCACCGCCCAGGCCAGATGGCCGATACCGGAGTGGCGGCCAAAACGGTAGCTTTTTTGCAGCAGGCACAGGCTGTCGCGCAGGGCGCCGGCAATCTCGCTTTCGCCTGCCGGCACCGGCTGACCGGTCAAGCGGCCAAGCTGCGCCGCCCGCGCCGGGGTGAACCCTGCATTAACCCACGCGCAAATATCTCCCAGCACCGCGCCGGCCTCTACCGAAGCCAGCTGATCGCGGTCGCCAAGGAAAATCACCCGCCCGTGTTCAGGCAGCGCGTCGATCAGACGCGACATCATCGGCAGGTCGATCATTGAAGCTTCATCCACCACCAGCACGTCAAGATGCAGCGGGTTCCCGGCATGATAGCGCATCCGCTGGCTCCCCGGCTGCGCGCCCAACAGGCGATGGAGGGTACTGGCTTCGGTCGGCACCAGCGCCTTTTGTTCGTCGGTAAGAGGGAGGCGGCGCAGCGCCGCGCCGAGGGATTCGGTCAGGCGCGCGGCGGCTTTACCGGTCGGCGCCGCCAGACGAATACGGCAGCGCGGGCTGGCGTTGGTTTGAATCAGCGCCGCCAGCAGTTTGGCGACGGTGGTGGTTTTACCGGTCCCGGGGCCGCCGGAGATCACCGAAATCCGTCGGGTCAGGGCAACCGCGGCAGCGACCTTTTGCCAGTCGATTTCATCCCCTGGCGGAAACAGCGCGTCGAGCGTCGAGGCCAGCCGGGCTTCATCTACCTCCAGCACCTGATTGGCTTCGTTAAAGAAGCGCGCGACGGTTAATTCGTTGCGCCACATGCGGTTGAGATAGAGCCGTTCGCCGCAGAGGATCATCGGCGTCGGCCGCTCACCGCGGCTCACCGCTTCCGAATCGAGCAGCAGCGGCAACCAGCTCTCCGCAGCGCCGGTTAGTTCAAGGATTTGCTCGCTCAGAGCCGTTGTCTTTGCGCTCAGGAGCTCATCGTCGGCAAGACGTGAAATCGGCAGGCAGACGTGCCCCTCTCCGGCATCGCGGCTGAGAATGGCGGCGGTCAGCTTCACCGCCGGGTGCGCCTCCTGCGCCACCATGAGCGCAAACTGAACGTCCAGCGGGCGCAGCAGGCGCTGCTCAACCGCCTGCAGCAACAGTTCATCCATGGTCATAGCACAACCTCCTGGGTTTCCCCGGCAAACAGCGCATCGAGGCCGTTAATCAGCGGCAGCGCCGGTCGGGTGGTGAAGATCCCCTGCCCGCCGTCCTGCCCGTCCATGCCGCGCAAAAAGAGATAAATAACGCCGCCGAAATGGCGTTCGTAATCATAATCGGCAATACGGTGGCGTAAATAGCGGTGCAGCGCCAGGCTATAGAGCTGATACTGCAAATCGTAACGATGCGAACGCATTGCCTGCCTCATCGCTTCCTGGGTATAGGCCTCGCGGTTTTCCCCAAGCCAGTTGGATTTGTAATCCAGCAGGTAGTAGCGGCCGTTGTGGCGAAACACCAGGTCGATAAAGCCTTTCAGCATACCGCGCACCTGGCGAAAATCGAGCGTGGGGGTATCGACGGAGAGCGGATCGTACTGCCGAATCAGCGCATCCAGACGCAGGGGATCCAGCGGCTGTTCGATGGGCAGATAAAACGCCATCTCCACCTGTTTATCACGCGCGCTAAGCTGATTGAGGGCGATCTCCGCGCCAGGCAGAGGGGTTCGCAGCACGCCGTCGAGCCATGCGGTCAACACCGGCGTCCACTTTTCCTCGAAGCCGCTCAACTGGAGTTTTTCCGCCATCCAGTCGGCGGGAACCGGCTGGGTAAAATCGAGATCTTCGAACAAACTGTGCAGAAACGTCCCCGGCGACGCGCCGCGCGGGAACTGGTGCGGCGTAAGCTGCGGCTCCTCCACGACCTCACCGACGCCGGCGGCATCGACGTCCAGTCGCGGCAGAAGATCCTGCGCCGCGCTGTGTCCATTCTGCTGCAGGCCGGAGTAACTGGTGACCCGCCAGTCATCGGTCACCGACCGCTCGAGCATACGGGCTGAAAGCGGCGGCAGCGCCGCCTGCGGAGCCTGCCACGGCGTCTGCGCCGCCATATCCGGCAGCTGCAGTGCAATGTCCCCGCTGCAGAACGCCTGCAGGCGCGCCATCAGCCCCGCGGCATCCATCGCTTCCCCATCCTGCAGCAGGCGGCCCAGCGCGCTGTGATGAAAATCGCTGGCGCCGGGTTTGTCGCTGCGTCGGGTGCTGAGCGGCGCCACGCCAAGGCTACAGTGCCAGACCGCGCGGGTCAGCGCGACGTAAAGCAGACGTAGGTCTTCGGCCAGACGCTCGGCCTCCGCCAGCGCCATGCTGCCCTCATCCTGGCCCAGGTCAAGAACGGCGGCAAAGGAGCTTCTGTCGTGATAAAACGCCTGATCCTGCTTACGGAACCGCGCGATAAACGGCAGCCAGACCAGCGGATACTCCAGCCCTTTCGATTTATGGATGGTGACGATCTGCACCAGATGCTTGTCGCTTTCCAGCCGCATCTGCTGGCTGGAGGCGTTGCTGTCCGGTTCGGCGATATGCTGCGCCAGCCAGCGCACCAGCGCATGTTCGCTCTCCAGCTGGTTCGCCGCCTCCTGCAGGAGCTCGCTGATATGCAGAATATCGGTCAGGCGTCGCTCGCCGCCGTTGGTCGCCAGCAGATTTTCAGCGATGCGCCGCGCGCTCATCAGCGCGCGCAGCATCGGCATGACGCCCCGCTGCCGCCAGAGTTGCCGGTATCGGCTAAACTCCTCAACCAGCTCATCCCACGCCCGTTCGTCGTGATTGAGATTTTCGATATCCAGCGCGTTAAGACCAAACATCGACGTCGCCAGCGCGCTGCGCAGCGTATTTTCGCGCTCAGGAGCCAGCACCGCCTGTAGCAGCCACAGCAGCTCCTGCGCCTCCGGCGTTTCAAACACGCTATCGCGATTGGAGAGGTACACGGAAGGAATCGACAGCAGTTGGAGGGCATCGCGGATTAAAGACGCTTCCTGGCGATTACGCACCAGCACCGTGATGTCTGAAGCCCGCACCGGCTCGGCTTTTTCACCGCGCCACAGCAGCGCCTTGCCCTGCTGGCCGGCGCTGAGCCAGTCGCGGATTTGCGCCGCGCAGAGCTGAGCCATAAACGTCTGGTAATCCCCCGCGCCCACGGCCTCGCCCGACATCAGCCAGATATTCATCGCCGGTATCGCAGCATCATCGACGGTAAAGCGCAGCCCCTGGTTTTTATCGGCCGACTTCACCGGCATAAACGGGATTTCGCGGAACATAAAGGGGTTATCGCTGAGACTAAACAGGCGATTGACGCTGTCAACCATCCCCGGCGCGGATCGCCAGTTGGTGTCGAGCGTATAATGGGCGGTGACGTCCCCGCGCGCCTTCATATAGGTGAAAATATCCGCGCCGCGGAAGGCATAGATAGCCTGTTTGGGGTCGCCAATCAGCAGCAGCGCGGTGTCCGCCTGACGCCGCCAGATGCGGCGAAAGATGCGGTACTGCTGCGGGTCGGTATCCTGAAATTCGTCGATCATCGCCACCGGAAAGCGCTGGCGAATCGCGCTGGCCAGCGCTTCGCCGCTCTCCCCGCGCAGAGCGTCATCCAGGCGGCTGAGCATATCGTCAAAGCCCAGCTCGCCGCGGCGGCGCTTCTCCCGCGCGACCGCTTCGCGGATTTCAACCATCGCCCTGGCGATCACCAGATCGGTCAAGGTTAACGGTGACGCCAGCAGCGCTTCTACCGCGCTGAACAGCGGGTGTACCGGCGGCGCGCCGTCGGCTTTGGTACGCTCAAGCAAGAAGGCCTGGGAGAACTTTTCCAGCGCATCCGGAAGCTGGTAGCTCAGGGTCTCTTCCTCGGCCCAGGCGGTCACTTTCTCCAGCCATTTCCCCTGATTGCCGCGATTGAATTTGCGCCGGTCGAGGCCCGAGTTTTCCAGCACTGCCTCAACCTCGCCCGCCTGCGCCAGCCACTGCTGCTTCAGCACGTTGATACGCTCGATAATTTGCTGATGGCGTTCGGCCAGCGTTTCATCAGCCGACGGTGGAGATTTAAGCTGCGGCGCTTCCCCCTGCAGCCAGCGGTCGATGGATTTCAGCAGGTCGCGCGGTCCTTTCCACGCTTCGTGGATAACCGCCGCGATTTCGCGCGGCAGCGGGTAGCAGTGGCGACGCCAGAAGTCGGCGCAGGCCTGATAGCGCAGGCGGGATTCGTCTTCAATCAGCTGCTGTTCGAACAGCATGCCGGACTCAAAGGCATTGAGGCTCAGCATTCGCTGGCAGAAGCCGTGAATGGTAAACACCGCAGCTTCGTCCATCTGGCGTTCGGCCAGCAGCAGCGTTTGCGCGGCCTGGGTTTTATCGGCAATTTCCGCCAGCAGCCCGGCGTAAAGCGGGTTGTCGGCGCTGTCGCGCAGGCAGGCGATACGCAGCTCATGGATGTTACTGCGAATACGCCCGCGCAGCTCTTCGGTCGCCGCTTCGGTAAAGGTCACCACCAGCAGCTCTTCCACGCTGACCTGCCGGGGAAAAGCGGATTCACCGCCCAGCCCCAGCAGCAGCCGTAGATAGAGCGCGGCGATGGTAAAGGTTTTTCCGGTGCCCGCAGAGGCTTCTATCAGACGCTCGCCGGTCAGGGGCAAGCGCAGGGGGTCAAGAGGCTCAGCGGTGTCGGTCATTCATTCTCTCGCATCAGGGGTAAGGATTTCTGCAATGCGCTGACGTTCTCCCAGACTTTGCCATCCTGCGGATGCGCGTACTCCGCCTTGCCATTCTGGCTACCGGAAACCTGGGAGAGAATTGCCATGCCCTGCGGATCCACCACCGTCTGATGGAAGAAGTCGGCAAGCTTTTGCGGCGTCAGCAGTTTAATCTGAGCCACTACTTTATCACGTGAATCGAAGCGCATATTACCGCGATCGAAATCTTTGCTCAGCTTCGATGCTTCATCGCCGAGAGTCTGCGGCGCCTCCAGCATCTGGCCAATCACCGCCTGCTGAATCTGCGCAAACTCTTCCAGCTTCATCGCCCGCAGTTTGGCTTCCGCCGTGGGGAAGAAGGCCTGGAAACGCTGCCAGAGGTAAGCCGGCTGCTTATCGTTGCTTTGCAGCAGGAAGCCCATCCCCCACTGGCGGCCAACGTTCATCGAGAAGGCGAAGACCGCGTAGCCCAGCTGTTCTTCCGTACGCAGCTGGTTATAGAACCACGGCTGGACGATTTGCCCGAGAAGCGAGCTGGCGGCGGAGCTGGCGTATTCGTCAACGTTCGGCGGCGCGAAGACGGCGGCCAGCGCGGAATCGGTGCTGTTGCCCGCTTTTTCAAAAATCGCCAGCTGTTTGCGGTCGACCAGCACATCTTTGTTGCGGCACCACTCGTTGCCGTCGGCGCCCAGCTGTTTTTGGATCTGCCGCGCCATGGCGGTGGATTGATCGGCGGTGAGATTACCGATGACCATCAGCTCCGGTCGCCCTTTCGCTTTGAGATTAGCGCGGTACTCCAGCACCTCTTTCAGGGCGATCGACGGCAGCAGCGCCCGCCGCTCTTCACGCTGGAAGTACGGCACCTGCGAAACCATCTGAATCGGCATGATCGCCTGATCGTAGGCTTTGCCTTTATCCGCCGAATCCATCATCTGGGCGTACCAGGATTTGGCCTGCTCCAGCTGTTCTTCGGTTGGCGTATAGCTGAAGTAGCCGTCGAGCAGGGCGTTAAACAGCTCCGGCAGATGCTGGGTATAGCCGTTGGCGTTAACCATCAGGCCGTTATTCGCGCCGGTAGAGAAGCTGATGCCGCCGACCGCCGCCTGGTTGCTGAGCTGGTCGAGCGCGATACCCGCCAGGTAATCATTGAGCGCAAATATCACCTGGCGGCGGGCGCTGTCCATCGCCTGCGGGTTGCGCAGCACCAGCGAGATATCCGCTTTCGGTTCGCTGGCGAAATACTGGCTCGGCGCGTAAATCACCCGCAGCGTCGGTTCATCAACGATCAGCTGCGGATGCGGGTAAGCCTTGTCGCTTTTGATTAAGCTGAAATCATCCGGAATATAGGGGTTCAGCACCGGCAGCTTGAGGTCGATGGCGCTGGACTTCTGCTGCCAGTCGGCAAAGGTCTGCTCGCTGATTTTATCCACCTGATAGGGCGCATTGACAAAGTAGGCGGTCTTGTTATGCGGCTCTTTCGGGCTGATGTACCAGATGCGGGCGTTTTGCGGCGTCATCATCGCCAGGCGGTCTTTTATCGCCTGCGGATCGTAGCGATCGGCAATGTTGACCACGTCCAGGGTATGTTCGACCGGCACGCGGATCATGGTGTCCGCCAGCCATTCGACGTAATCCATATTGCGGTTGATGGACGGGTAGCGGAAGTCGAGCGCCAGCACGTGGGCCAGTTCATCAAAATAGCGTTTATCAATCCCCTGGCTGCACAGCAGATTGAGGTAGCTGAAGATGGCCGCGGTAACTTCATCGCGGTGCGCCAGCCCTTTGTCCGTCAGGGTCGCGGATATAGCCAGCACCCCGCTGTTGCCGTTGACCACCGGGTCGGAGTCTGCGCGAATGCCTTCAACCAGCCCCTGCTTTTGCAGCCAGTCGGAGAGCGTGCCGGGGCTGCGGTTACCGATCATGTAGGTCACCAGCTCATCGGTTTTGCTGCGGAACTTGTCGCTATTGTTATCAATGCGGAATTCCACGCGCAGCACTTTGCGCGGCATCGCCGGGACGTAGTGAATGATGATGCCCTTTTGCGCATCGGTCACCACCGGAACGGTAATCTCCGGTTTGCTGATATCGTGGTTCGGTACGCGACCGTAGGTGGCCGCCGCGATGCTCGCCAGCTCCGGCAAAGGCTTGTTGCTGTAGATCACCGCTTTCATCAGGTTGGCGGAATACCAGCTATCGCGGAAAGCGTGCAGGGCATCAAGCACCGGTTTGCCGGGCTTGTCGCTCAGCGTTTCAAGGTTACCGCCGGAAAACTGCGAGCCGGGGTGCGCCGGGTTGATGGTTTCCGCGCTAACCTGCGCCATCCGCATCCCGTCCCGGGTACGCGCCATCGTGAGCTCGGCGTTGACCGCATTACGCTCGCGGTCGGCATATTTTTTATCCAGCAGCGGCGCGGCGATGGCGTCGGCCAGGCGATCGACCGCGCCGTCGAGGGCATCGTTTTCCACTTCAAGATAGAAGGCGGTGCGATACGGCGCGGTGCTGGCGTTGTGGCTGCCGCCGTGCATTTTGAGAAACTCGGCGAGGCTGTCAGGCTGGGGATACTTTTTCGACCCCATCAGCGTCATATGCTCCAGGAAGTGGGCCAGCCCCTGATGCTCGGCGGGATCCTGCAGCGATCCCACGGGAACGACCAGCGCCGACAGCGATTTTACCGCCTGGGGATCGGAAACCAACAAAACCACCATGCCGTTATCGAGGCGAATCGCCTGATATTGACGGGTATCTTTGTCGCTTTTACGGATGGTTTCCTGGATCGGTTGCCATCCGGTGTCTGCCTGACTTAACGGCGCCCAGAGGGCGGCCAGTAAAACAATAACCTTGAACCATAAACTGCGGGGCATTCACGGACCTCATCATTAACAAACCTGGCGCTGCACAATAGGCAGCCTTTATAAAACATCAGTCCGTGATTCGTTGCGCATCATAAATGAACAGCCGTCCAGTGCGCAATTTTTATACTATTACAATGTTATTCGGACTGATGGAAACGAAACACCGGTAACAAATAACGCTGCGTTTGCGTCAGGATCTCTTCATAGTATTCTGGTTCCAGGGTGCGCCACAGGCGCTGATACCAGACGTCGGCGCCTTCACCGCTGACCACCATGTTCCCTTCATAAGCCTGAAGAAATTTACTGCGCGCTTTTTGCTGCGTCTCTTCGTCCATTAACATGACATCCTTTTCGGCGTCATAACAGACTTTTAGCCATGCGCCGCCGCTTTCCGGCAGCAGCAGCAGCGGTTTGGACATTCCCTGCAGGTAGCCGTCAACCAGATCGTTGAGGTAGCCCTGGGCCTGCTCCTGCGCCAGCGGAGGAAAACGCCACTCGCCCTCTTTACGCACAAACAGCCGACTTTCGCCGGTACCGCCGCTAGCACAATAGACAAGATGCTCCAGCCAAAGTTGCATCCCTTGGGCCACGCTTAATAGCGAAGGCCGCCAGCGCAGCAAACCGTCGGATTGTACCTGCTGCAGCCAGCCAGTTATGTTGACTCCGTTGCATTGCAGATCGATTTCCATGCTTTGCCCCGGCTGGCGGCAGGCGATTACCCGTTCGGCCAGGTTTTGCATCTCCTGACGCTGGGTTTCCCAGGCCAGCTCGCCGAAAGCGCCGTAGGGTAGCTCGCCGGCGGCGCGGAAACGGCGATACATCACCGAGGCGTCCTGCTCTTCAATCAGGGTGTTGAGCAGCTGCTGGTTCAGCTGATAGCGGCTCAGCCCTTCGAGGATAAAAGGTTCATCGTCGGGGATCTCGCTCTCCTCCGAGCGGAAATTCACCCGCAGCCGCTGCTGAAAGAAGGCGCGAACGGGGTGCTGCCAGAAGCGCAGCAGCTGTTCGAAAGGTAAGTGATCGATGTCCGGCGTCGGCAGCGGCTGGATGAACGCGCCGTGCGCTTCCCCCTGCTGGCTTGCGGCCGCCAGCCATTCCCGGGCATAGCTTTGATCTTCATTGGCCAGAAAATTAGCGGCATCGAAAGGCATGCGTGTATGCAGATGCGTGATGTGCTCTTTGACCCGCCGTTCGCTGGCATCGCAGTCCAGCTCTTCGTCCCCTTCCAGGCAGTGGCTCTGGCCGATGTAGTCCGCCAGCTCCTGGACCAGAACGGAGGGATAGCGTTCACTGTTATCCTGAATAGAACGGCCGATATAGCTGATGTACAGTTTCTGCTCGGCCGACATCAGGGCTTCAAGAAACAGATAGCGGTCGTCATCGCGACGGCTACGGTCCCCGCGCTGCGGCTTCTGGCTCATTAAATCGAAGCCCAGCGGCGCCAGGGTGCGCGGATAAACGCCGTCGTTCATCCCCAGCAGGCAGACCACCTTGAAAGGAATCGAACGCATCGGCATCAGGGTACAAATATTGACCGGGCCGGCAAGAAAGCGCTGGCTGATACGCTGCTGATCGAGCCTCTGGGACAGCTCATCGCGGAGTAGCGACAGCGGTACCGTTTCGCCATACTGCGCGTCGACGCCGCCGTCAATCACCGCCTGCCACTGCTGTTCTATCAGCGCCAACGCGGCCTCCGTTTCGCTGTCCGGAAGGAAGAAGTCGTTTAGCAGGTCGCGGCATACCGGCAGCCACTCGGCTAATGGGCGATCCTGGGCCAGCCCGCGACGCCAGAGATTGAGCTGCATCAGCAGCGACGCCAGGTTGCCCACCAGCTCGGCGATAAGCCCGCTCGACTCATCATAAGGCAGAACCGCGCGCCACTCCCCTTCGCTGCTGTCCATGGCGTAGCCCAATAGCATACGCGTCAGACCAAAGCGCCAGGTATGCTGGCCGGTCGCCGGGAGGTCGAGCTCACGCACGTTGTCGTCATCCATTCCCCAGCGTACGCCGGATTCGTTAACCCACTGGCGCAGGTAGCGCAGCCCCTCTTCGTCGATGTTAAAGCGCGCGGCCAGTACCGGAACGTCGAGCAGCGCCAGCACGTCTTCGCTGGCGAAGCGGCTGTCGGGTAGCGAAAGGAGAGTGATAAACGCCTGCAGCGCCGGATGCGATTCGCGGGCGCGCCGGTCGGATATCGCCCACGGCAGCCAGCGCTCGCCGCTGGCGCTGCCGAAGACCGCCTGGATATAGGGGCTGTAGCTATCGATATCCGCCACCATGACGATAATATCGCGCGGGGTGAGTTCGGGATTCTCTTCCAGCATCGCCAGCAGCCGATCGTGCAGCACCTCAACCTCGCGCTGCGGGCTGTGACAGACATGAATCGTCAGGCTGCGGTCGTCCGCGGCCAGCAGCCGCTTGCTGCCGCTGTTGGCAAACTCCTCGGCGCTGCGACCGGCCACCGCCGCATTGCGCAGCTCAAGAATATCCGCCTGCAGATTATGCAGCAGGTTATCCGGCGCGATATCGACAAAGGCGTCCAGCTCTTCATAGCGCTCAAGACCCGCCAGCAGATAAATATAGTCGCGCCCCAGCTTGCCCCAGGAGGCCAGCAGCGGATTACCCACATCCTGCTCCCCGGCGTCGTTGAACAGCCCCGGAGCCTGTTCCGTATCGCGAAACAGCGGCAGCGCCCGCGTCGTTTCGCGGTGGTGGCGCCGCTGGCGGGACAGCAGCTTCGCGAGAAATGCCGGGTCTTTAATGTCGCCCCAGTAATAGCGACACGGGTTGGTGAAGAGGACATAGACGTCGACATGCTTACCCAACGCCTGTAGCGCCTGCAGGTATACCGGCGGCAGCGCCGAAATCCCGCAGATAAAGACTCGCGACGGCAGCCCGGCAGGCGGCTCTTCGGCCGCTTCAAGCACGCTGATAAAGCGTTGGTACAAATTGGCGCGATGCCACAGCGGCTGGCCCAGCTCGGCGGTATATTCCACCAGCGCTTTCCACAGCGGCGCCTGCCACTCCTGCGCATCGCCCAGGCCGTCCACGCGCTGGTCGGCCTCCCAGCGCATCAGCCACTCGGGGCGATAAACCAGATACTGGTCATAGAGATCGGCGACTCTGGCGGCCAGCTGGAACAGCTTACGCTTGTCGCTATCGTCGTGCAGGTAGTGGCGCAGTAGCGTAAAGGATTCATCATCAAGTCGCTGCGGTAGCAGAGTCATCAGTTTCCAGCTCATACTTTGCTTGCTGAACGCGCTTTCTCCGGGAATATCTTTTAGTACCCGCACGAACATATCCCAGATAAAGCTGGCGGGCAGCGGGAACTCAATGTTGGCCGCGATGCCGAAGCGCTGCGCCAGCGTCATCTGCAGCCACTGCGCCATCCCGGTACTCTGCACCAGCACCATTTCCGGCATAAAAGGGTCATCCAGCCGCTGGCGCTCGACGATAAACTCCATCAACGCTTCAAGCACATCCAGACGGTTTGAGTGGTACACCCTTAACATATTCGCTCCTGGCTACTGACTGACCGGGCAATGCAGCCGGGTCATCTGCGCCCGCCTGGCTGCGGGCATGGTGATCGTTACCGTGATGCTGACACATCTTTGCACCGATGTCTGCATACGGGATATCTGGCGATTCGCGGGAATCACCGGTGGGCTAAGCTGAGCGAATCGCCACGCATCGCGCCACAGCTGACGGTACTGGTTGAGCTGCATAAAGCCGTTGGCCAGCCCGCGCTGATAGCCCGCCAGCGCGGTCACGGTCACGATCAGCAGCACCAGCGCCAGCAGCGTTTCCGGCAGGCTAAACCCTCTCTGCCGCCTCAGGGCATCTGACATAAGCTCGCCTCCTTTAACGGACAAAAATCGCTCCAGCCGTGAGGCGAAAAGCGGACCCGGTTTTGTTCAACCGCGCCGGTTTGCCACAGCAGCATGTCGCCGCTGCCGCCGATCAGCAACACCGAGGCGTCGCTGAAGATCCGCAGGCAGGCGCGCCAGCCGAGCGCGACCTCCTGCTGACAGCTCACCGCTTCCCGCAGCGGCCAGGAGAGCCCCTTCCCCCACTGCAGCGCGGAATGCGCGCCGGCGGTATCGCGAAGCGCCTGCGTTTCGCTGGCCGTCTGCGCTAACAGCGAACGCTGCTGCTGGTTCAGCCCCTGGAGTAATAAACTGCCGAGCGCTAACAGCAGCAGCACCATCAGTAGCGAAGAGAGCCCGCGCTGGCGATTCACAGGTTATATCCCGTCACGGCGTATTCCGCCCGCGCGCGGATTTGCGGGTCGGCGACCGAGTGCGCCGCCAGCGTAATCGATAATTCCGGCGAGAAGCCCGCCCTCTCCAGGCGCGTCACCTGAAACGCGGTGACCTGAATCGCCGCCGGGTTGGTCATTTTCTCCCAGCCCTTACCGCTACAGGCGCTAGCTCCGCGCAGGGTTTCCAGCGCGCCGTCGCGCAGGCGGAACCCGGTGGTATCCGCTTCCGACGGCGGCGCGCTATTCCAGACGCCATCGCTGTTGCCGTCCCAACTCACCAGCAGGCAATCACCGCCGCCTGCGATATATAGCGCCTGCCCGCGACAGAAGCCACGGCAATAGCCGGCGCGCTGCAGATGCTTCGCTACGGTGTAGATTCGCTGCCAGAGCTCGTTTTCCAGCGACTGCTGGCGGGTCTGGCGAAGCGTAGCCCACTGCAGCGCCGGGAGAAAACGCGCGCTGCCGAGCAGCAGCACGGAGCTGATAGCCATCGCGATCAGCGTTTCCGGTAGCGAAAAACCGCGGCATGTTACAGGCATGATGCCGTCTCCTCGCCGCGACAGAGGCGGATTCGTCCCCAATTTGAAACGATTATGTTCCAGCCGCCGGCCGCGCTTTGCAGGCGGATATGTCCGGCCCAGGCGGTATTACGCAGGCCATAAAATCCCAGCCCCGGCGTCATCGCGCTGAGCGAAACCTCCGGCCAGAGCGGTTGCAGCGTGAAAGCGTTCCTGACGCTACAGTCGGCCATCGGCCCGCTGGCGCTCAGGCACCAGCCCGCCGCGCCCTGGCCGATGATTAACACTCTATCGCGGTTGTGCCAGTTGGCGTCATCGCGTAGCAGCACCAGGTAGTCGCGGACCTGACAGGCGGTTTGCCACAGGCGCTGCTGCCGTTGCCAGCTCTGCCAGCCGTACAGCCCGCTGGCGCCAAGAATGACGACCACGACCATCGTGACCAGGGTTTCAATCAGGGTGTAGCCATGTTCTCTGTTCATGGCCCGAGTATGCGCAGCATTGAGGCTTTATTCGAACGGTAAAATACGGGTTTGCGTCGCGCTTCGGAGAGTATTTATGGTATTGCAACGGGTTGCAGAGACGCAGGAAACCTGCTCGCAAAAACGCCGTCTGGCAGTGGGTTACCGCACCGTTTGGCCTGGCTGGCGCATAAAAAAACCGGCGCTCGCAGGCGCCGGTTTTCGTCGTCACTTCCGGGTTAAATCGCCACTGGCGCTTTAATCCCCGGGTGCGGGTCGTAGCCTTCGATTTCGAAGTCTTCAAAACGGTAGTCGAAAATCGAAGCCGGCTTGCGTTTGATGACCAGCTTCGGCAGCGCGCGCGGTTCGCGGCTCAGCTGCAGGTGCGTCTGCTCCATGTGGTTGCTGTACAGGTGCGTGTCGCCGCCGGTCCAGACAAAGTCGCCCACTTCGAGGTCGCACTGCTGCGCCACCATATGCACCAGCAGCGCGTAGCTGGCGATATTAAACGGCAGGCCGAGGAACACGTCGCACGAGCGCTGATAGAGCTGGCAGGAGAGCTTGCCGTCGGCGACGTAGAACTGGAAGAACGCGTGGCACGGGGCCAGCGCCATTTTGTTCAGCTCGCCGACGTTCCATGCCGAGACGATAATCCGACGCGAATCCGGGTCGTTTTTCAGCTGTTCCATCACCGTGCTAATCTGGTCGATATGACGGCCGTCCGGCGCGGGCCAGGAACGCCACTGCTTGCCGTAGACCGGCCCCAGATCGCCGTTTTCATCCGCCCACTCGTCCCAGATGGTGACGTTGTTTTCGTGCAGATACGCCACGTTGGTGTCACCCTGCAGGAACCACAGCAGTTCATGGATGATGGAGCGTAAATGACAGCGCTTGGTCGTCACCAACGGGAATCCTTCCTGCAGGTTAAAACGCATCTGGTGGCCGAAGATAGAGACGGTGCCGGTACCGGTGCGGTCATTTTTTTGCGTGCCCTCGTCGAGCACTTTCTGCATCAAATCAAGATACTGTTTCATGGTTCCTCAAGAATTTTGTTGCTGCGGACGACAACGGTACGCCCAGACCATCATGATGATACCCGCAAGCACCATCGGGATCGAAAGAATCTGCCCCATGCTGATGTACTGTACCCAGCCGCCGGTGAACTGCGCATCGGGCTGGCGGAAGAACTCCACGATGATGCGGAACAGACCGTAGCCAATCAGGAACAGACCGGAAACCGAACCGGCCGGACGCGGCTTGCGGATAAACAGGTTCAGGATCAGGAACAGCACGACGCCTTCCAGCGCCAGCTCATAGAGCTGCGAAGCGTGACGCGGCAGCGCGCCGTAGGTATCGAACAGCGATTGCCACTCAGGATGCGACGGCAGCAGCGCCAGATCTTCCGCCCGAGAGCCGGGGAAAATCATGGTGTAGTGGAAGTTCGGATCGACGCGGCCCCACAGTTCGCCGTTAATAAAGTTGCCCAGACGCCCGGCGCCGAGGCCAAACGGAATCAGCGGCGCAATGAAGTCGGAAACCTGGAAGAAGGTACGCTTGGTGCGTTTGGCGAAAATGATCATCACCAGAATCACGCCGATCAGGCCGCCGTGGAAGGACATACCGCCGTCCCAGACGCGGAACAGATAGAGCGGATCGTCGAGGAACACCGGCAGGTTGTAGAAGAAGACATAGCCAAGACGCCCGCCGAGGAAAACCCCGAGGAAGCCGGCGTACAGCAGGTTTTCCACTTCGTTTTTTGTCCAGCCGCTGCCCGGACGATTGGCCCGACGGGTGGCCAGCCACATCGCAAAAATAAACCCGACCAGGTACATCAGGCCGTACCAGTGGAGGGAGACCGGTCCAATGGAAAAAATTACCGGATCAAACTCCGGAAAATGCAGGTAGCCACTATTCATCTGTCACCATAAACACTTGTTATTCCGCCGAAAGTGGACAGCGGGGATCGTTCGCGCGCGTTTGAAACGGGCGCTCCAAAGGCTGCGAATGATAGCATAAGCGCGAAGGGCGATCCGCGCCGGACATGTAAAAGATATGTATACGAATGCGAATACGCGGCTGAGCATTCCCGGAGGCGGCGCGCTGCGCCTGTCCGGGCTACCCAACCCGCAAACTGTAGACTCCGCTACCGGCCGCCGCGAATCAGGCCGCCGAGTCCGCGTCGCTCCATAAAAGCCGCGACCTGATGGCGCACTTCGGCGGTCATCTGCGCGTCCAGGCTACGTTGGGAAAGCTCCTGAGCCTCATTAATATCGATACGCCGCAGCAGATATTTCACCCTCGCCACCGAACGACCGTTCATCGACAGATGGCGATAGCCCATCCCGATCAGGATCGTCACGCACATCGGATCGCCCGCCATTTCGCCGCACAGGCGCAGGTCGATACCAAAACGCTCGGCGTCGCGGGCAATCATCGCCAGCGCCCGCAAAACGCCCGGATGCAGGCTGTCGTACATACTGGCGACCCGGGTATTGTTGCGATCCACCGCCAGAATGTACTGGGTCAGGTCGTTGGTGCCAACGGAGATAAAATCGACGCGATTCGCCAGCTGCGGCAGCATAAACACCATCGACGGCACTTCCAGCATCACGCCGAGACGCGGACGGGGAATGGCGTAGCCGATCATCTCTTCCACTTCGCGGCTGGCGCGATCGATCAGGCGACGGGCCTCATCCACTTCATCGAGACTGGTGACCATCGGCAGCAGGATACTGAGGTTTCCGGTCGCCGCGTTGGCGCGCAGCATCGCGCGGACCTGCACCAGAAAGATCTCCGGCTGATCGAGCGTGATCCGAATTCCGCGCCAGCCAAGGCACGGATTCTCTTCGCTGATCGGCATATACGGCAGCTGTTTATCCGCCCCGATATCCAGCGTGCGCAGGGTGACCGATTTCTCGTTGAACATCTGCAGCATGCCCTGATACTGGGCAACCTGCTCCTCTTCAGACGGGAAGCCGCTTTGCAGCATAAAGGGGATTTCGGTACGGTAAAGGCCGATACCGTCGACGAAATTGCCGAGCTTTTCTTCGTGCTCAGGGCTGAGGCCCGCGTTGAGCATCACTTTTACCCGCTCGCCGCTTTTCAGTTCAGAAGCGCGTTCAAGATCGTCCTCAGCCAGGCGACTAAGCTCGTTCTCTTCGCTGATCAGGCGCTGATACTCTTGCAGCAGCACCGGCTCCGGGTCGACCAATAGCTCGCCGCGATAGCCGTCGACAATCAGGGTATGCCCGTGCAGCAGCGAAGGCTGAATATCCGCGCCCATTACCGTCGGGATCCCCAGCGCGCGCACCATAATCGCGGCATGCGAGTTGGCCGCGCCATCGCGCACCACCACGCCGGCTAAACGATCCTGAGGAACCTCCGCTAAGGTGGTGGCCGACAGTTCATCCGCCACCAGTACGATACGCTCCGGCCAGGTGTTTGGCCCCTGAATACTATCATCAAGATGGAAAAGCAGCCGCTGGCCCAGCGTGCGCAGATCGCCCGCGCGCTCTTTCAGATAGCCGTCGCTGAGCGCGGCAAACTGTTCGGCAAACTTCTCGATAATCTTCTTCACCGCCCATTCGGCCACCGCGCCTTTATCGACTTCGGCGAACAGTTCGCGGCGCAGACGCGCGTCGGAAAGCAGGTGCGAATAGAGGTCAAAGATGGCCGCCGTCTCTTTTTGCGCGCCGGCAGCGTAGCGCTTGCTGTAGCGGCGAAATTCGTTCGCCGCCTCTTCCAGCGCGCCAGTCAGCCGCTCGCGCTCGGAAGCGGTATCGAGCGTCGAGGCTTCATACACCTGCTCCATCAGCGGCAGGCTGACGTCCATCCAGCCTTCGGCAATCGCCACGCCTGACGAAGCGGGCAGCGCGCGGATGCGGGTCTGACGATATTGACCAAACAGCGCGTTTAGCTGGGACTGAGAGAGAATGCCGGCGATTTGCGTAGCCAGGGTGACCAGAAATGACTCTTCGCTTTCGTCAAACTGGCGCAGTTCGCGCTGCTGTACGACCAGCACGCCGAGCAGCTGACGCCGCTGGATAATCGGCACGCCGAGGAAGGCGCGAAAACGGCCCTCTTTTACTGCGGGAATGTATTTAAAGCTGGGGTGCTTTTGCGCGTCGGCGAGGTTAATGGGTTCCGCCAGGCGGCCCACCAGGCCCACCAGACCTTCGTCAAAAGCGAGCGCAACGATGCGCCCGCGGGGCTTTTTCAACCCGCGCGTCGCCATCAGGTAATAACAGCGTCGGTCATTGTCAGCCAGATAAACCGAACAGACTTCCGTCTCCATCGCGGCGCAGATATCGGTGACCAGGATATCCAGCGCCTCGTTTAAACGCGGCGCACTCGCGACCTTCTCGACTATTTCTCGCAACCGAGTGAGCATAATGTGCGTGGCTTAACCTCTTTTACGTCGATATGCAGGCGCGCTTTGCGGCTTAGGCGTGCTTTCCGCCAGCGCCATTGTGACGCTGGCGAACTCTTTCATCACCCTGCGGTATACGTCGCGCTTAAACGACACCACCTGGCGCACCGGGTACCAGTAGCTTACCCATCGCCAGCCATCAAACTCAGGTGTACTGCTGGTTTGCATATTGACATCCGCATCGCTGCCGATCAATTGCAGGAGAAACCACTTCTGTTTCTGGCCGATACATACCGGCTTTGTGTCCCAACGCACCAAACGTTTAGGCAATTTGTAACGCAACCAGTTACGGGTTGAAGCAAGGATCCGCACATCTTTACGGCTTAACCCCACTTCTTCGAACAATTCCCGATACATCGCCTGCTCTGCTGATTCTCCTGGATTTATGCCCCCTTGCGGGAACTGCCACGAGTGCTGACCATAGCGCCTGGCCCACATAACCTGGCCCTGGCGATTACAGATTACAATACCGACATTTGGGCGGTAGCCATCGTCATCAATCACCGGACTACCTCAAAATAAGCTTCAATGTGAATGATTGTTTCACACTCGCTGGAAACGGTAAACCACTCTGTGAGAGCGATGAGTTCGAATAACATTTGAATAACTCACAGTAATACCCAGAGTTATAAACAGCGAACGCCATACCCGGACGATTTTATTCACTTTTTCTGTGGATAGAGTTGTGAAGAAGTATGGAATTAACCAGGGAAAACCCGGAATCATCCGAACGGCGTAGTCATAACCCTTAATAATAATGACCTAATTTTCATTATGTTAGCATGTTTAAATTTCATAATTCACAGTATAACGTGATGATCATCACATAAGCGATCCTGGAACTGATGAAAGATCGAGCAATGTTGGTTTTATCCACAGATTACGCAAGCGAGCTGGGCATATTTTGTCTAAAAACTCGATTTTCCTCTCACGTCAAGGCTGTAAATGGAAACAGTAGTGGGGCTTTTCCCCAGTTATCCCATTTTTCTGTGGATAACAGGGTGTAAGATCCTGTTCATTGTCGGTGACCAGTTCTGGAAAACCCGGTTTCACCATTTTCACCGCGGCAAAAAAACGAAAAAAAAGCCATACGAATCATCAAATTGTCATACTTACTCAAGAAAAGGTAAACTCTATCCACAACGGATGAAATTACTGCTCACTTTTTAGTCAGAGGTTTTACGTTATGCCGACCATCGCGCCGCTCTTATCCCCTCCGCAAAGCCAGGAGCAGCTTCTGGCTCAGGCGCAGCAGCTGGCAGGCTATTCGCTGGGTGAACTGGCCCAGCTTGCCGGGATTCCGATTCCGCGCGATTTAAAACGCGATAAAGGCTGGATCGGCATTCTGCTGGAGATATGGCTGGGCGCCAGCGCAGGCAGCAAGCCGGAGCAGGATTTCGCCGCCCTCGGCGTCGAGCTGAAAACGATCCCCATCGATTCTTCAGGCCGCCCGCTGGAAACCACCTTCGTCTGCGTCGCGCCGCTCACCGGCAACAGCGGCGTGACCTGGGAGAGCAGCCACGTGCGCCATAAGCTCAAGCGCGTGCTGTGGGTGCCGGTAGAGGGCGAGCGTACGATCCCTTTGGCCGATCGCCGCGTCGGCGCTCCGCTGCTGTGGAGCCCCAGCGAAGAAGAAGATCGCCAACTGCGGATGGACTGGGAAGAGCTGATGGATCTGATCGTGCTTGGCCAGGTCGAACGCATTACCGCCCGCCACGGCGAAGTGCTGCAGCTGCGCCCGAAAGCGGCAAACAGCAAAGCGCTGACCGAGGCCGTAGGCGCCCGCGGTGAGCCGATCCTCACCTTACCGCGCGGTTTCTACCTGAAGAAAAACTTTACCGCCGCCCTGCTGGCCCGCCATTTTCTTCTCTCCTCCTAAATAACGGCCTGCAGATGATTATTTTTTTGTTCTGTCGTGACGGTTGCATATAATCGCATCTTTCTATTTTGCAGGACTTTGAACGATGTTATTTGCATGGGTAACCGATCCTAACGCCTGGCTGGCGCTTGGTACGCTGACGCTGCTGGAGATAGTGCTCGGGATCGATAATATTATTTTCCTCTCTCTGGTGGTCGCTAAGCTGCCCACGGCGCAACGGGCTCACGCTCGCCGCATTGGGCTAATGGGTGCGATGATCATGCGTTTGGCGCTGCTGGCGTCAATCGCGTGGGTCGTCAAGCTCACCAATCCGCTCTTTACCGTGCTAGGCCAGGAGATCTCGTTTCGCGATCTGATCCTCCTGCTGGGCGGGCTGTTCCTGATCTGGAAGGCGAGTAAAGAGATTCACGAATCGATCGAAGGTGAAGAAGAAGGGCTGAAAACCAACGTCCATTCCTTTATGGGCGCCATCGTGCAGATTATGCTGCTGGATATTATTTTCAGTCTCGATTCGGTGATCACCGCCGTCGGGCTGTCAGACCATCTGTTTATCATGATGGCGGCAGTGGTCATCGCGGTGCTGGTGATGATGGTCGCCGCCCGTCCGATAGGCGATTTTGTTGACCGCCATCCGTCGGTGAAAATGCTGGCGCTGTCGTTTTTGATCCTCGTCGGCTTCACGCTGATGCTCGAAAGTTTCGACGTGCACGTACCGAAAGGCTACATCTACTTCGCGATGTTCTTTTCGATTGCGGTTGAAAGCCTCAACCTGCTGCGCAATAAAAAAAATCCGCTGTAGCCCGCTAAAATGCAGCCCTGAAACGGGCTGCAATCCTTTTTTAAGACTTAACTGCTTTTTATGTCTCATAAATCAGGCTATTAATATACTGGTACGAGGTGCGGCTATAATAGGGGTGATAACGATGAAAAAATGGGCAGTATTGATTTCCGCCGTAGGACTGGCGTTCTCGGTTTCCGGTTGCAGCAGCGATTACGTCATGGCAACCAAAGATGGTCGCATGATTCTGACCGACGGTAAGCCCGCCATAGATGACGATACCGGCCTTATCAGCTACGAAGATCAGCAGGGTAATAAAATGCAGATCAATCGTGACGACGTTTCGCAGATTATTAAACGTTAAGACCCGCCGACAGGCAGCGATGTCTCCTTTATCGCCGGGTTGAGCAGCTTTCATTATTCTTCAGATTTAAGAAAAGAGTCGGGACATACCGGATCTGCCCGCCAGGATTAAGCGGGCCGGAGCGCGTCAACCCGGCTTTTTTGATTTTTTACTTCCCCTTTTTCTCCCCCTCTGCCATTTTTATATTCCTTTGTCGGGGAACGCCTGACCTTGTTGATAAAAAAAGGAAGCCGGCTATGCAGTATCACCGTATCCCACACAGTTCTCTTGAGATCAGCACGCTGGGGCTGGGCACAATGACGTTTGGTGAGCAGAATAGCGAGGCAGACGCGCACGAGCAGCTCGATTACGCGGTTAGTCAGGGCATTAACCTGATTGATGTCGCTGAAATGTATCCCGTCCCGCCGCGCCCGGAAACCCAGGGCCTGACGGAAACCTACGTCGGCAACTGGCTGGCGAAGCGCGGCAATCGCGAAAAGCTGGTTGTCGCCTCTAAAGTCAGCGGCCCTGCCCGCAATAACGACAGCAGCATTCGTCCTGACCACAAGCTGGATCGCAAAAACATCCGCGATGCGCTGCACGACAGCCTGAAGCGTCTGCAGACCGATTATCTCGACCTCTATCAGGTCCACTGGCCGCAGCGCCCGACCAACTGTTTCGGCAAGCTGGCCTACACCTGGGCCGATTCCGCGCCGGTCGTCACCCTGCTGGATACGCTGGACGCGCTGGCCGAATTCCAGCGCGCCGGTAAGATTCGCTATATTGGCGTCTCCAACGAAACGGCGTTTGGCGTGATGCGCTATCTCCATCTGGCGGATAAGCACGATCTGCCGCGCATCGTGACGATTCAGAACCCGTACAGCCTGGTGAACCGCAGCTATGAAGTGGGGCTGGCGGAAGTCAGCCAGTATGAGGGCGTTGAGCTGCTGGCCTATTCCTGTCTGGCGTTCGGTACGCTGACCGGGAA
This sequence comes from Klebsiella sp. MBT K-1, assembly GCF_002556465.1. Classification (NCBI taxonomy): domain Bacteria; kingdom Pseudomonadati; phylum Pseudomonadota; class Gammaproteobacteria; order Enterobacterales; family Enterobacteriaceae; genus Klebsiella; species Klebsiella sp. MBT K-1. The sequence continues at coordinate 61,701 of NZ_PDEL01000013.1, forward strand.
ATACCTCAACGGCGCGAAACCGGCGGGCGCGCGCAATACGCTGTTCAGCCGTTTTACGCGCTACAGCGGCGAGCAAACGCAAAAAGCAGTGGCGGCCTATGTCGATATCGCCAGGCGGCACAATCTTGATCCGGCGCAGATGGCGCTGGCCTTCGTGCGTCGTCAGCCTTTTGTCGCCAGCACCCTGCTCGGCGCAACGACCATGGAGCAGCTTAAGACCAATGTCGAAAGCCTGCATCTGGATCTGAGCGCAGAGGTTTTAGCCGAGATTGAAGCGGTGCATCAGGTTTATACCTACCCGGCGCCGTAAGGCCGTAAAAGCGCCCGGATTGCGGCTAACGCCTTATCCGGGCTACTCCCTCTGCGCTTAGCCGGGGATATTTCCCGTACCCGGGCGACGAAATTGCGCAACCGCGCTGGCCGCTTTCCCGGAGGCGATGCTGCGCATCTGTCCGGGCTACACGTTCGTGCGCTTTTGTAGCCCGGGCAGGCGCAACGCGCCGCCTCCGGGAGATTATTTACGCCGTCCCCAAATCCACAGGGCGGCGATCGCCAGAGCAAACACCGTACCAAAGCCAATCCCCACGCCGACGACAGGAATGCCGATGCTCACCGCCAGCGAATAGAGGCCCAGCATCAGCAGCATCGCCACGTTTTCACCGAGGTTTTGCACCGCGATAGCGTTGCCCGCGCCAACCGTATGTTTGCCGCGCTCCTGAAGCAGCGCGTTCAGCGGCACGATAAAGAAGCCCCCGAACGCCCCGAGCAGCAGCAGCAGAGCAAACGCAGGCAGCAGCGCCTGCTGGATGGCGAAAAAGATAACCGCCACGCCAATCAATATCCCGGCAGGCATACAGCGCGACACCGTTTCCAGCGTCACCAGCTTCGCCGCCGCGCCGGCCCCCAGTACGATCCCCACCGCCACCATCGCGTTAAGGTAAGTCGGCATGGCGTTGCTGGTAATGCCCAGCGCCACCGGGACCCACAGCACCAGCAGAAAGCGCAGCGTCACGCCCGCCCCCCAGAACAGGCTGGTGCCGACTAACGAAAAGCGCGTCTCACCGTTGCGCCATAGCGTCGTACAGGCGCTAAAGAAGCTGTGGGTCATCGGCCTGAAGCGCCACGACTGTCCGGGGCGAGCCGCCGGCAGCTTCGGGATCCACAGGTTGGCGACCACCGCCCCGGCGTACACCACCGCGCAGACGCTGAGCGCCGCCACGACGTGCCAGTCGGCGAGGATACCGCCCGCCATTGAGCCGAGCAGGATCGCCGCAATGGTCGATGACTCCATCAGGCCGTTCGCTTTCACTAACTTATCGCCGGTGGTCAGCTCGCCGAGAATGCCGTATTTAGCCGGAGAATAGGCGGCGGCGCCGATACCCACCAGCGTATAGCCAATAAACGGATTCACGCCGAAGCAGATACAGCCCGCGCCGACCAGCTTCAGGCCGTTAGCCGCCATCATTACCCGCCCTTTGGCAAAGCTATCGGCAAACTGTCCGACAAACGGCGCGAAGAGAATGTAAGCGCCCACAAACAACATCTGTAATACCGGCTGGCTCCACTCCGGATAGAACAGCTGCTTCATCAGCGCCAGGGTAGCGAACAGCAGCGCGTTATCGCCAAACGCCGAAAGAAACTGGGCGCAGATAACCGCCATCATCCCTTTCGAATACAGCGAACCGTTAGTGTGTACTGACTCACTCATCCGAATCTTCCGTCTGTTCAACCATGCCTTTAAGGGTGACAAAGTCCGGCTTGCCGCTGCCCAGAACCGGGAGCTGCTTGAGCCAGCGAATGTCGCGCGGTACCGCCAGCTCCGGTACGCCGTGTTCACGGGCATAGCGCAGCAGTTTTTCACGATTCAGTTCATTATCGGTAGTAAACAGCACCAGCGCCTCGCCTTTGCTGGCATCCTGTTTAATCGCCGTAGCGTGCATTTTGTCCGGCGAAACCGCCAGCGCCACCTGTTCGACCATCTCCAGCGACACCATCTCACCGGCGATTTTGGCAAAGCGCTTCGCGCGGCCCTGAATCCGCACGTAGCCCTGCTCGTCAAAGCTGACGATATCTCCGGTGTCGTACCAGCCGGCCTCAACTTCGCCGTGCTGATTTTCCGCCGCTGGCGCTTCCAGTACCCCAGGATTTTCCACCCGCAGATAGCCGTTCATAATGTTTGGCCCTTTAAGCTGCAAACGGCCCCCTTCTTCAATTCCCGGCATCGCCAGCAGACGCGCATCCATCCCCGGCAGAATGCGGCCAACGGTGCCCACTTTCGCCGCCATCGGCACGTTGATCGAGACTACCGGCGCGCATTCGGTGACGCCGTAGCCTTCAAGAATGCGCAGACCAAACTTGTCCTGCCAGATCTGCTTCGTGCTCTCCTGCAGCTTCTCCGCCCCGGCGACAACGTAGCGCAGGCGGTAAAAATCATACGGATTCGCGAAGCGGGCGTAGTTGGCAAGGAAGGTGGAGGTGCCGAACAGCACGGTACAGTTTCGGTCGTACACCAGCTCCGGCACCACGCGATAATGCAGCGGGCTGGGATAGAGGAACACTTCCGCGCCGGTAAACAGCGGCGTCAGTAGGCCAACCGTCAGGCCAAAGGAGTGAAACAGCGGCAGCGCCGACATAAAGCGGTCGTTCGCGGTAAAGTCGGCAATGGTTTTAATTTGTTCGACGTTGGCCAGCAGGCTTTTATGGCTATGCACCACCCCTTTCGGATTGCCTTCCGAGCCGGAGGTAAAGAGGATCATCGCCGCGTCTTCCGGCTGCTGCTTAACCTGAGCCAGCTTCGGCATCATCAGGTGAGCAAAAATCCACAGCTTATCGCCGGCGGTGACGTCGCCTTTTAAATCTTCGAGGAACACCCAGCGCACCTGGGTCAGCTGCTCCGGCAGGTGCCAGAGTTTGCCTTTATCGAGGAAGGTGCGTGAGGTAAAGATGGTTTTGATTTCCGCGGCGGTAATGGCGCTGCTCAGGCCTTTGACCCCGGCGGTATAGTTCATCATCGCTGGGATCCGCCCGCGGGCAATCGCGCCGAAAATCACCGCCGCGCTGATTCCGGCGTTCGGCAACATCAGGCCGATTTTTTCGCCCTGGGCGCTGTATTTTTCCAGAATGCGCGCCACGAAGAGGGTTTTGGTCAGCAGCTTACGGTAGGTGTCCGGCTGAAAATTGATATCTTCCACGCAGTTTTTGCGCGCGCCGAAGCGGTCCTGGGCCGCCAGCAGCGACTCATACAGCGTTTCGCGCGGGCGCACCGCCATCCGCGCTTCCATCATGATCTGATGCAGCATTTCACCGGCAATTTTACGCCGCTCGCGGGCGCGAGGCGCATCGGGCATTGGCAGATGCGTCGGCGGCAGCAGGTGCAGCTGAATGCGCGGGAACAGACGGCGTTTGACCAGCCCTTTCAGGCGGCTGAAGGGAGTTAATTCAGCGCCTTCGATTCTCAGCGGCACAATAGTCGCCTGTGACTTCGCCGCCACAAAGGCGGCGCCGTCGTAAATTTTCATCAGTGAACCGCTCACCGAGATTCGCCCTTCCGGGAAAATCACCACCGGACGCCCCTGCTCAATCAGGCGGACCAGATGCTTTATCGACATCGGTTTGGTCGGGTCCAGCGGCACAAAATCAATAATCGGCTTTAGCGCGCGCATAAACCAGCGATCGCTGATTGAGGAATAGACCGCGAAGACCGGGCGCACCGGCAGGAAAAGCGCCAGCAGTACGCCGTCAATAAAAGAGACATGGTTTGGGGTGATCAGTACCTTTTGCTGGTACAACGCCTGCGTGTCACCGGTAAGCCTTACCCGATACAATCCTTTGAAAAGCAGTCTAAAAAATCCCAAAAGCATAACAACTCCGTTTGACCGGTTAATCAGTCAAAGCAGGTTACATGAGAAGGGGCGGAAAATGCACCAGGAGGAGCGGGATTCAGGACAAAAAAAACCTGCGCATCCGCGCAGGTCGGTGCAAGATAATCAGTACGAAAAGCGTACTTAAAAAACTCACCAATCAATACCTCTGGGATCCTGATTGTCTCGTTTTTTCCGCCGCTGGCGCCAGCCATAAAACGCAAGTGAATGAGCCTAAGTGCAACCAGTTATTACTTTTTTCGCGAACTGTAACAATGGCCAACGGCGGGCAAAAAAAAACCTGCGCATCTGCGCAGGCTGGTGCAATTAAGTGGTCAACCTGAAGTTGACTCCACCTATCAATACCTCTGGGAGAGCCAGAGTATCAATGCAATGAATGGGTAAACCAGCGAACATTCGCAACAGCCAATCGCAAAGTGTAAGCAAAGGTGTGAATTGTCGTTTCCCGGAATCATTCTCCGCTCGCCTGTGGGTAACTATTTCACCCGCAACGCTAATCTGCGTCACAATTGCATGAACCCAAAAGTCGCAAGCCTTGAATCTGCCGCGCTTTCCCGTAACATAAACATTATGTAAACGCTTACCCTAAAAAAGGCCTGGTATGGCGACTATTAAGGATGTAGCCCGGCTCGCAGGAGTTTCCGTCGCTACCGTCTCCCGCGTTATCAACAATTCACCGAAAGCCAGCGAAGCGTCGCGCCAGTCGGTAGGCGCCGCGATGGAAACGCTAAATTATCATCCCAACGCCAACGCCCGCGCGCTGGCGCAGCAGTCAACGGAAACCGTCGGCCTGGTGGTAGGTGATGTCTCCGACCCCTTCTTCGGCGCGATGGTGAAAGCCGTCGAGCAGGTCGCCTACAATACCGGTAATTTTTTGCTGATCGGTAACGGCTATCACAACCTCCATAAAGAGCGCCAGGCGATCGAACAGCTGATTCGCCACCGCTGCGCCGCGCTGGTGGTCCACGCCAAAATCATCCCCGATGACGAACTGGCCTCGCTGATGAAGCAAATTCCCGGCATGGTGCTGATTAACCGCATCCTCCCCGGCTTCGAGCAGCGCTGCGTTGCGCTGGATGACCGCTACGGCGCATGGCTCGCGACCCGCCACCTGATTCAGCAGGGGCACACCCGCATCGGCTATCTCTGCTCAAACCACGCTATTTCCGATGCAGAAGACCGCCTGCAGGGCTACTACGCGGCGTTAAAAGAGAGCGATCTGCCGTGTAACGATCGCCTGTTGACCTTTGCCGAACCCGATGAGAGCGGCGGAGAACAGGCCATAACCGAGCTGCTGGGCCGCGGCAGAAACTTCAGCGCCGTCGCCTGCTATAACGACTCAATGGCCGCCGGCGCAATGGGCGTATTAAACGATAACGGGATTGATGTGCCGCGCGAGATTTCGCTGATTGGCTTTGATGATGTGCTGATTTCGCGCTACGTGCGCCCGCGTTTGACCACCGTACGCTATCCGATTGTCACCATGGCGACGCAGGCCGCGGAGCTGGCGTTAGCGCTGGCGGAACATCGCCCGCCGCCGGAGATTACCCATCTTTTCAGCCCCACGCTGGTCCGCCGTCACTCGGTGATTGCGCCTCTCGATAGCGATAAATCGTAGCGGTATAAACTGACGGCGACGGCCGGATAATCCAGGCCTTCGCCGATATACTGCCAGCCGAAACGTTCATAAAAATCGCGGCAGGCGGAGTAGAGAAACAGCTCGCTATAGCCCTGCGTTCGGGCATAGCCGATAACGTGCTGCTGTAGTTTCCCCGCCAACCCCCGCCCGCGCGCCTCAGGAGCCACGTAGAGCGCCGCCATCCACGGATAGAGGTCCTGACGGCTGATTAAATCGCAGCGCCACAGGCCGACGGTGCCCAGCAGCATCTCCCCTTCAGCGGCAATAAAGGTTATCGGCAGCGCCCCCGGGGTCTGGCTATGCCCGACAATGCTGGCGAAGAACGCCTGCGGCAGCGTTTCACCGCCAAAAGCCTGCCATAGCCATTCCGTCACCCGTGAAGCGTGCTGCGGCGCGGCGTGGAGGGGCTGAATGATCACACCAGCTTCCCCTGAAAAATTGGGACCGATTCAAACAGATAGCCGTCAAAGTCCGGCGCGTCTTCATCGGAGAGCTCCAGCAGGCTGTTTTTGACGTTTTCAAGATGCTGCCACATTGCCTGCCAGGCCCCCATCACATCGCGTCGGCGCAGAGCGGCGAGGAGCGTTTGCCGGTCGCCGAGCCACTTCAGCCGGTACGCCCGGCTGGCGATATGCACGTTGAACTGCTGCCACAGCGGGCTGCTGTCCATCTGCAGCCAGATACGCTCGACCGTCGCCAGCAGCATCTGATTTTGCGTCGCCCCGGCCAGCACCAGGTGAAACAGACGGGCGTTATCCTGGCTGGTATCGTTGGCGGCAATGGCCCGCTGCTCCTGCTCGATAATGCGCTTCAGGTTATCGATATCGGCGCGGGTCGCCATTTTGGCGGCAAAGGCGGCGATATTGCTCTCCAGCAGCTGGCGGGCCTGCAGGATTTCGAACGGCCCGACGTCGCTGCTCAGCATCTGTTCTTCCTCGCTATCGTCCTCGTGCGGGATGCGCATGACGTACACCCCGGAGCCCTGGCGAATATCGACCGTCCCCTGCAGCTCCAGCATCAGCAGCGCTTCGCGGACGATGGTCCGGCTCACGCCGTAGGTCTCGGCGATATTGCGTTCCGGCGGCAGGCGCGACCCGATGGGGTAGCGCCCCTGCGCAATCTGTGCGCGTAAATCATCACCTATTTCCTGGTAGGGTTTCTTTTCCGGCGGAATGATAGCCTTCTCCACAATATCACCTGTGCGTTATGAACCTGCGAGTCAATATCGGCCGCTATCTTAGCAAAATTTCCGTCCGCCTAGCGCCACTCATCGTCAATATCCAGCGTCAATTCGCGACTCTCGCCTAGCTTACGGAACCAGCTGGCGGAAGCCTTGGGCCGCCGGGCACGATTATTTTGTAAATCGATTTCAATCAGCCCGTAGCGATTTTTAAACGCGTTCATCGGCGAAACGTTGTCGGTAAAGGCCCACAGCATGTAGCCGTGACAGTTGGCCCCCGCTTCCCTCGCGCGCAGCGTTTGCCACAGATGCTCGCTGATAAAACGGATCCGGTAGTCGTCGGCGATGGCGCCTTCGCGATTGCGAAACTGCCCTTCGTTTTCCACGCCCATGCCGCTTTCCGCCACAAACCACGGAATATTGCGATAGTCCTGCTTGATCCGCATCGCCATATCAAAAACGATTTGCGGATAAATTTCCCAGCCGCGAGAGCTATTCATCCGCCGCCCCGGTAGCTCAAAGGGCTCATAATAGTAAGCCGGGTGGAACGGCGTCTGCGGATGCCAGGCGCGCGAGGGGGCTTTGACGCGATGCGGGTAGTAAAGGTTAATCCCCAGCTCATCGACGGTGTTTTCGCGGATAAGCGCCAGCTCTTGCGCGTCATAATCCCATGAGACGTGGTGCTGTTCGAGCAGGTTCAACAGCTCGGGCGGGTAGACGCCGTGGACCAGCGGATCGAGGAAAACCCGGTTATAAAACAGATCGTAGCGTTCGGCGGCGCGCACATCGTGCGGCGCGTTTGAACGCGGGTAGGTGACCTCCGGGTTAAGAATGCAGCCGACCGTGCCGCGATAGCCTTTCTCGCGAAACAGCCGGACCACTTTTGCCGTCGCCAGCACCTTATGGTGATTCCACTGCATCCAGGTGCCGGTGTTCTGCTCGTAAGGCCAGCGCAGCGCATCCAGATAAACGCGGGTCTGCACGACGATCGGTTCATTGAAGGTAAACCAGCGCGTGACTTGGTGGTGATAGCGGGCGAACACTTTCTCCGCGTACTGCACAAACAGCTCAACCACCTTTTTCGACGCCCAGCCGCCGTACTGCTCCAGCAAATAGCCGGGAAGTTCATAATGCTCAAGGCAGATCATCGGCTCGATGCCGTTGGCCAGCAGTTCATCGAAGAGCTGGTCGTAGTACGCCGCATAGTCTTCATCGACCGTGACGTTTTCATAATCGGTGAGAAAGCGCGACCAGTTAATCGACGTGCGGTAGTGGGTCAGCCCCGCCAGCTTCATCAGCTGCACGTCTTCGCGAAAGCGGTTGATAAAATCGGTCGCCACCGCCGGGCCGTAGCCGTTATGCCAGACGTGGCGGTCGTTTTTGTACCACAGATCCGGCCAGGAGTCCTGGCCCTCTTTTTTGCCGCTCCAGCCCTCGGTTTGCCACGCCGAAGCGGCGGCACCGAGGATAAAGTCGTGGGGGATCGCCATCCTTACTGTCGTCATCGTGTCCTCATATCTGTTGGCTGGTGGGTGTGTTTTCCGCCTGGCGCTGGGCGTTTTCCGCGCGGCGGGAGGCAATTTTGACGAACGGCAGATAGATCAGCACCGCGGTCAGGATGCAGATAAGCTGCGTCACCACCGCCCCCATCGAACCCGCCGTGGAGAGCCAGGCGTTGATCAGCGGCGGCGTGGTCCACGGCACCATCACCACCGCTTTACCGGCAAAACCGGCGGCGGTCGCGAAGTAGCCGATGCTGCCGGTCACCAGCGGTGTGATAATAAAGGGGATCGCGAGGATCGGATTGAGCATGATCGGCATGCCGAAAATCACCGGTTCGTTGATGTTGAACAGGCCCGGTCCAATCGACAGCTTGGCGATCTCTTTCATCTCTTTGCGTTTGGTGGCGATCATGACCGCGATCAGCAGGCCAATCGTCAGCCCCGATCCGCCGATGCTCATATAAACATCCCAGAACGGCATGGTGATGATATTCGGCACCTCTTTGCCCTGCTCAAAGGCGCTCATATTGACGGTGATCGCTCCCAGCAGCAGCGGTTCGCGGATCGGTTTGATCATCTGGTTGCCGTGGATGCCGATAACCCAGAACAGCTGCGCGACAAACATCAGCAGCAGGATCCCCGGCAGGCTTTGCACCACGCGTTCCAGCGGCTGCTGCACCACCTGATAGACCGCGTCATACAGGTACATGCCGGTGGCCTGATGGAAAATAAAGCCAAAGGTGGCAATCGCCGTGGTGGTGATAATGGCCGGGATCAGCGCGGAAAATGACGCCGAGACGTTGGGCGGCACGGTATCCGGCATCTTGATCTTCAGCCCCTTGCGGCCCTCCAGCCAGCAGTAGATCTCCACCGACAGAATGGCGATAAACATACCGAGGAACAGGCTGCGGGTATCGGAGAACTGGCGCAGCAGCACATCTTTCACTTCATGCATTTGGCCGTCGACCATCATCTCGACGGTGGTTGGCGTGACGCAGATAAAGCAGATCACCGCCAGCAGACCGGGGAACAGGCTCTTGATGCCGTTAATCCGCCCCAGTTCGATGCCGATAAGAAAGACCGCGCCAATATTGAGAAAGTTAAGGGTGGCGTAATTGATGGCGCTGGTAATGGGTTTCAGCGCCGCCAGAAACGAGAGCGCCTGAAAGCTGGCGAGCCCGTTTTTCGGATCCAGCACCATATTGGAAATCAGCACCGAAAAGGCGCCAACGATGATCACCGGCATCAGGGTAATAAAAGCGGATTTTATCGCCATGATATAGCGGTAGCTGTTGAATTTCGTGGCGAAACTCCCCAGTGAGTCGATCAGTTTGTCCTGCAATGCCATAGAGGATACCTCAGGTTTAAGGGCTTATAGCGCACCAGGTGTACAGCCAAACACCTATTGGCATACCAAAAAATAGCGACTGGTGAAAATAAGTTCTGTGATTAAGCTCCCAACCCGCTCATTGGTATTCCAGAAAGGCGATAATTGGCATACCGCATTGGCGGTTTTACTTTCCACCCGATCAATTCCTGTAAAAGCGTGATCGCGATGGTTTTTTTGCCGCGCCATGAGACCATATCCCCCTGAATGTCTGTGATAAACTGCGGGTTACCACGTGATATCAGGAATCGGATGAATGGCTACAATGCTGGATGTCTCAATTCGCGCAGGCGTCTCTAAAGCGACGGTTTCCCGCGTGTTGAACGGCACGGGTCAGGTGAAAGAGAGCACCCGCCAACAGGTTTTTAAGGCGATGGAAGAGCTGGGCTATCGGCCTAACTTTCTCGCCCGCTCGCTGGCGAACCGCACCAGCAACAGCATCGGTCTGGTGGTTTCCACCTTTGACGGCTTCTATTTTGGTCGCCTGCTGCAGCAGGCCTCCCGCCAGACGGAAGCCTGGGGCAAACAGCTGATCGTCACCGACGGCCACGATGCGCCGGAGCGTGAAGAAGAGTCGGTGCAGATGCTGGCCGATCGCCAGTGCGACGCCATCGTGCTCTACACCCGCCATATGAGCGAAAAGAAGATCATGTCGCTGATTGAGTCCATCGCCATGCCGCTGGTGGTGATTAACCGCGACGTTAGCCAGGCGCGGGAGCGCTGCGTGTTCTTCGAACAGCAGGATGCGGCGTTCCAGGCGGTGGAGTACCTGATTACCCAGGGCCATCGCGATATTGCCTGTTTAACCGTGCCGATGCACACGCCGACGGGCAAAGCCCGCCTGGAAGGGTATCGTAACGCGCTGAAAAAGCACGGCATCAAGTGGGATCCGGCGAAGGTGAAATACGGTGACTCCACCATGAGCCGCGGCTATGAGCTGTGCTGCGAGCTGCTGGAAGAGAAGACGCCGTTTAGCGCGCTGTTTTCCTGTAACGATGATATGGCGCTGGGCGCGTCGAAAGCGCTGCATCAGGCAGGGCTGCGGATCCCGCAGGATATTTCGCTGTTTGGTTTTGATGACGCGCCGAGCGCGAAATGGCTGGAGCCGGGGCTATCGACGGTCTATTTGCCGATCGACAACATGATCACCACCGCTATCGATCAGGCCATTAAGCTTGCCAACGGTCAGCCGATCGAGACCATACCGCCGTTTACCGGCAAGCTGGTGCTGCGCGAGTCGGTGACAACCGGCCCGTATTACACATAATTAGCTGGAATCGCCCGGTGGCGGTTAACGCCTTACCGGGCCTACAAAAATCCGCAATCCCCTGTAGGGCGGGTAAGGCGCCAGCCGCCACCCGACAGAAACGCAAAAGGCCTTCGGGTACCACTTTACAGCAGCTCAAGCGCCAGCAGCTCTTCAATGGTCTGGCGACGACGAATCAGCCGCGCTTTGCCGTTGTCGAACAGCACCTCCGGCAGTAGCGGACGGCTGTTGTAGTTAGAAGACATCGACGCGCCGTAAGCGCCGGTATCGTGCAGCACCAGATAATCCCCCGGCGCCACCGCAGGCAGCAGGCGGGTTTCCACTTTCCCCCCTTCCTGCTGGGTAAAGACATCGCCCGATTCGCACAGCGGCCCGGCCACCACGGTTTCAATCTGCGCCGCGGCGCGCAGATCGCGACCATCCGCAGCGAGAGCGGTAATATGGTGATAGCTGCCGTACATCGCCGGGCGCATCAAATCATTAAACCCGGCGTCAATCAGCACGAAGTGGCGGCTGCCCATCTCCTTCACGCTGCGAACCTGAGAAACCAGCACCCCGGATTCCGCCACCAGGAAACGACCCGGCTCGATCTCAAGCTTCACCGGATGACCCAGATGTTTAGCGATCTGCTCGCGCGCGGCGTTCCATAAGCCGAAGTAGTGATCGGTGTCGATCGCCTCTTCATCTTCGTGATACGGGATCGACAGCCCGCCGCCGGCGGAGATCGCCTGCAGATCCTGGCCGAATTCAACCACCTGTCGCACCATCGCGCCGCAAACCTGTTCCAGGTGGCCATAGTCGACCCCAGAACCGATATGCATATGAATACCCACCAGCTGGAGCTGGTAACGGCGCATCACTTCCAGCGCCGCCGTTAAATGGCTGTGCCAGATCCCGTGCTTGCTGTTTTCGCCGCCGGTATTGGTTTTTTGGCTATGGCCGTGGCCGAAGCCCGGGTTAACGCGCAGCCAGACGCGATGGCCAGGAGAAACTTCGCCCAGCTGGCTCAGCATATCGATAGATCCGGCGTTGACCGGGATCTGCAGTTCTTTAACCCGCGCCAGCGTCGCGTCGTCGATCAGGTCAGCGGTAAAGACGACATCGTCCGGATGCTGATGCGGATCGTACCCCGCCGCCAGCGCGCGCTCGATCTCGCCCAGCGACACCGAATCGACCTTCACGCCCTGCTCGCGCATCAGGCGCAGAATGTGGATATTGGAGCAGGCCTTCTGCGCAAAACGCACCACGTCGAACTTGCTCAACTGGGCAATCTGGCGGCGGATAATCTGCGCGTCGTAAACCCAAACCGGGCAGCCGAACTCGGCGGGCAGACGCAGCAGGTTTTCTGCGCTCAGGTCGGTATCGGTGGCGTAAAGCGAGTGTGGCATAAAGAACTCCGGTGCTGTGTGTGTGCGTTATCTCTGTTTTTTACGATTACGCCACAGCGCGTACGTAATAAAAAATATCGTTTTATTGCCAGTCTATGCAAAAATGATATGGCTTGCGCCACTTAAGGAACACCCATGCCCGCCGTCAACCTGCGCCATATTGAAATCTTCCATGCGGTGATGACCACCGGCAATCTGACCGAGGCCGCACGCATGCTGCATACCTCGCAGCCCACCGTTAGCCGCGAGCTGGCGCGTTTTGAAAAGGTGCTGGGGTTGACGCTATTCTCCCGTACCCGCGGGCGCCTGCAGCCTACGGTTCAGGGATTACGTCTGTTTGAAGAGGTCCAGCGCTCCTGGTATGGCCTGGACAGAATCGTCAGCGCCGCGGAAAGCCTGCGCGAGTTCCGCCAGGGGGAGCTGTCGATAGCCTGTCTGCCGGTCTTCTCCCAATCGCTATTGCCGCTACTGCTGGCGCCGTTTTTAGCCCGCTACCCTGACGTCAGCCTGCAAATCGTCCCTCAGGAGTCACCGCTGCTGGAGGAGTGGCTATCGGCCCAGCGCCACGATCTGGGATTAACGGAAACCCTGCATACCCCCGCCGGAACCGAGCGTACGCCGCTGCTGACCCTCAATGAAGTGTGCGTACTGCCGCAGGGCCATTCGCTGGCGGCAAAGCCAGCGCTGACGCCGGTGGATTTTCACGGCGAAAACTATATTAGCCTGTCGCGCACCGATAGCTATCGCCAGCTGCTCGATGCCCTGTTTGTCGAACATCAGGTCAAACGGCGGATGGTGGTGGAGACGCACAGCGCCGCCTCCATTTGCGCGATGGTGCGGGCCGGGGTCGGCATTTCGGTGGTTAACCCGCTCACCGCCCTCGATTATGCCGGGAACGGCGTGGTGGTACGCCGTTTTAGCGTTGAAGTGCCTTTTACCGTTAGCCTGGTGCGCCCGCTGCACCGTCCCGGCTCCGCGCTGGTCGATGCTTTCGCTCGCCATCTGCAAGAGAGCATGCCGCGCATCCTCACCCCGCTCGAAGCGGTACTTACGACAGCATAAATTCCACCGCGTCCGCCGCATGAATCGCGGCCGTATCAAATACCGGCAGCGGGCTGCTCTCTTCCGGCACCAGCAGGCCGATTTCGGTACAGCCGAAAATCACCCCTTCCGCCCCCTGCTCCGCCAGCAGCTCAATAACCTGAAGATAGTAGTCGCGCGAGTCTGCGCTAAAGGTTCCCAGACACAGTTCGTCGAAGATGATCTGGTTGATACGTTCACGATCTTCCGCCTCTGGAATCAGCGTGTCGATAGCGAACTGCTGCTGCAGGCGGCCGCGATAAAAATCCTGCTCCATGGTATAGCGCGTCCCCAGCAGAGCCACGCGGCGCTGGCCCTTCGCGGTAATCGCCCGGCCGGTCGCATCGGCAATATGCAGGAACGGCACATCGCAGCGCGTTTCAATGGCCTGCGCGACCTTATGCATGGTGTTGGTGCACAGGACAATCCCCTCGGCGCCCGCCTGCTGTAGCCCGAGCGCCGCCCGGGCGAGGATCTCGCCCGCCCGCTCCCAGTCGCCGCTGGACTGGCAGACTTCAATTTCGTGGAAATCCACGCTATGCAGCAGCAGGCTGGCGGAGTGCAGCCCGCCGAGGCGCGTTTTAATCCCTTCGTTAATAAGACGATAGTAAGGAATCGTCGATTCCCAGCTCATGCCGCCTAACAGACCAATCGTTTTCATCATCCCTCCGTGCGTGAAGTTTCAGTAAAACAAAGTTGTGATCGACTTTCCACTTCTCCAGGCGATCGTTTCCTTTTAGAAGATTATGCGATAGATTAAATGAAACATTGTTTCATTTAATTACAGGACCAGCGGATGTTTATTTTTCATAAAGAGACCACCCTTGAAGATCTGGGCAATGGCGTCACCCGCCGCATCCTTGCGCACGATGGCAAGATGATGGCGGTTGAAGTGAACTTTGAAGCAGGCGCTATCGGGCCGATGCACAATCACCCGCACGAGCAGCTCACCTATGTGCTCTCCGGCGAATTTGAGTTCACCATCGGTGATGAAAAGCACGTGGTCAGCGCCGGCGATACGCTCTACAAGAAACCGAACATTATGCACGGCTGCGTGTGCCTGAAGTCGGGTACGCTGCTTGATACCTTTACCCCCGTTCGTCAGGATTTTCTGCAACAGTAATCTCTCCTCCCCGGGGCATGCCGCGCATGCCCACCATTTTCTGAACTTTTCCGCTACAAATAATTGTCATAAAGTATGTCGCACCGCAATGATTAGCAGCGCAAGCAATCTCGCCTGACTAGCCTCTCTCCGTCGGACTCTCATCCGTATCTCTGACCTCTCATCTCTGCAAAATGCGCGCTCCAGCACCTTTTTGAAACATCGTTTCGACTTTGATCACATTTCCGCGATCAACCGAATGACTCCGTAATAAATAGCAATAAAATAAAATTAAAACGGCGTTTTACAAAATCAGGACGCCGGGTAAGACAAAATCAAAAAACACATGTTCTTCAGGGATAAGAAGAAAGAAAAGTTTCAACCAATCAACCATCGCCAGGGAAGGGTTTACCGCTGACATACCAGGAACGCATTAACTTTCCGGCGGCACGGGCCGCGGGAAAGGCAGTAACCCCGAATCCGTATTACAAACTCGCAAGCCAGGTAGGTATGTATGAATGAAAACAAAATGCTGGGATTGGCATGGATATCGCCCTATATCATAGGGCTGATAGTCTTTACCGCCTTTCCCTTTGTTTCATCTTTCTTCCTCAGTTTCACTGAGTACGATTTGATGAGTCCACCGGTGTTTAACGGCATCGAAAACTATCGCTACATGCTGACCGAAGATGGCCTCTTCTGGAAATCCATGGGCGTGACGTTCGCGTATGTCTTTTTAACCATCCCGTTAAAACTGGCTTTCGCCCTGGGGATCGCTTTTGTCCTCAACTTTAAGCTGCGCGGCATCGGTTTTTTCCGTACCGCCTACTATATCCCGTCCATCCTCGGTAGCTCGGTGGCGATTGCCGTTCTGTGGCGAGCGCTGTTTGCTATCGATGGCCTGCTGAACAGCTTTATTGGCGTGCTCGGCTTCGATCCGGTCAACTGGCTCGGCGAGCCCTCGCTGGCGCTGATGTCCGTTACCCTGCTGCGCGTTTGGCAGTTCGGTTCGGCCATGGTTATCTTCCTCGCGGCGCTGCAGAACGTTCCGCAATCACAATATGAAGCGGCGATGATCGATGGCGCGTCAAAATGGCAGATGTTTATGAAGGTCACGGTGCCGCTGATCACGCCGGTGATTTTCTTCAACTTCATCATGCAGACCACTCAGGCGTTCCAGGAGTTTACCGGCCCGTACGTCATTACCGGCGGCGGCCCGACCTACTCCACCTATCTGTTCTCGCTCTATATCTACGACACCGCCTTTAAGTACTTCGATATGGGCTACGGCGCGGCGCTGGCGTGGGTGCTGTTCCTGGTGGTCGCAGTTTTTGCCGCCATCGCGTTTAAGTCTTCGAAATATTGGGTGTTCTACTCCGCCGATAAGGGAGGCAAAAATGGCTGATATCCAACACATGTCTGAAGCAAGGGACATCGCCGAACGCGAAGTCGCGAGGACGCTGCGTCGTGAGAAAATCAACGCCAGTATCCGCTATGTGATCCTGCTGTTCGTCGGCCTGCTGATGCTCTACCCGCTGGTCTGGATGTTCTCGGCGTCGTTCAAACCGAACCACGAGATCTTCACCACCCTGAGCCTGTGGCCTGCCCACGCGACCTGGGATGGCTTTATCAACGGCTGGAAAACCGGCACCGAGTACAACTTCGGCCACTACATGCTGAACACCTTCAAGTATGTGATCCCGAAAGTGCTGCTGACCATTATCTCCTCTACCATCGTGGCCTACGGCTTTGCCCGCTTCGAAATTCCGTGGAAGAAATTCTGGTTCGCCACGCTGATCACCACCATGCTCCTGCCGAGCACCGTACTGCTGATCCCGCAGTACCTGATGTTCCGTGAAATGGGCATGCTGAATAGCTATCTGCCGCTGTACCTGCTGCTGGCCTTCGCCACCCAGGGGTTCTTCGTCTTCATGCTGATTCAGTTCCTGCGCGGCGTTCCGCGCGACATGGAAGAAGCGGCGCAGATCGACGGCTGTAACTCCATTCAGGTGCTGTGGTACGTGGTGGTGCCGATTCTGAAACCGGCGATTATCTCGGTGGCGCTGTTCCAGTTCATGTGGTCGATGAACGACTTTATCGGTCCGCTGATTTACGTCTACAGCGTGGATAAATATCCGATCGCGCTGGCGCTGAAAATGTCCATCGACGTCACGGAAGGCGCTCCGTGGAACGAAATTCTGGCAATGGCGAGCATCTCCATTCTGCCGTCCATCATCGTGTTCTTCCTGGCACAACGCTACTTCGTACAGGGCGTTACCAGCAGCGGAATTAAAGGTTAAGAGGGAAATATCATGGCTGAAGTTATTTTCAACAAACTGGAAAAGGTCTACTCCAACGGCTTCAAGGCGGTACATGGTATCGATCTGAAAATCGCGGACGGCGAGTTTATGGTTATCGTTGGGCCGTCCGGCTGCGCCAAATCCACCACCCTGCGCATGCTGGCCGGTCTGGAAACCATCAGCGGCGGCGAAGTGCGGATCGGCGAGAAAATCGTGAACAACCTCGCGCCAAAAGCGCGCGGTATCGCGATGGTGTTCCAGAACTACGCGCTCTATCCGCATATGACGGTGCGCGAGAACCTCGCCTTCGGCCTCAAGCTGAGCAAGCTGCCGAAGGATCAAATTGAAGCCCAGGTTAACGAAGCGGCGAAAATCCTTGAGCTGGAAGAGCTGCTGGACCGCCTGCCGCGCCAGCTTTCCGGCGGCCAGGCCCAGCGCGTGGCGGTTGGCCGCGCAATTGTGAAGAAGCCGGATGTGTTCCTGTTCGATGAACCGTTGTCCAACCTCGACGCCAAGCTGCGCGCTTCGATGCGTATCCGTATTTCCGACCTGCACAAGCAGCTGAAGAAATCCGGTAAACCGGCGACCACCGTTTACGTTACCCACGATCAGACCGAAGCGATGACCATGGGCGACCGCATCTGCGTGATGAAGCTGGGCCATATCATGCAGGTGGATACCCCGGACAACCTCTACCACAAGCCGAAAAACATGTTTGTGGCCGGGTTTATCGGCGCGCCGGAGATGAATATTCGTCCCAGCCAGCTGGTTGAGCAAGCGGGACGCCTGCATCTGACCGTTGGCGATGGCCTGCTGCCGCTCAACGACAGGCTGCAGAGCAAGGTCGACACCCACAAGAACCAGCAGGTGTTCTTCGGCGTGCGCCCGGAGTTTGTCTCCATTTCCGATGAACCGTTCGCCGAAGGTTCATGCACCGGCGAAATGGTACGCGTGGAAAACATGGGCCATGAATTCTTCGTCTATCTGAAGGTCGCCGATTATGAACTGACCGCCCGCGTGCCGTCAGATGAAGCGAAGCCCATGATTGAGAAAGGGCTGCATCGCAAGGTGCATTTCAAATTCGATCTCAACAAGTGTCATATCTTTGACGCCAAAACTGAACAGAACATCTCTCTGTGAACCCTGGAGTATTAAAATGAAAAAAGTGCTTTTAAGCGCCGCAATCTCCGCAACTTTGGCCCTTACCGCGTTACCTTCCATGGCGAAGGATGTCGACCTGCGTATGTCATGGTGGGGCGGCAACGGCCGCCACCAGGTGACCCTGAAGGCGCTGGAAGAGTTCCATAAACTCAATCCGGATATCAACGTGAAGGCGGAATATACCGGCTGGGACGGTCACCTTTCGCGTCTGACCACGCAAATCGCCGGCGGCACCGAGCCGGACGTGATGCAAACCAACTGGAACTGGCTGCCGATCTTCTCGAAAAACGGCGAAGGCTTCTACGATCTGAATAAGATGAAGGACGTGATCGACCTGAGCCAGTTTGACGCCAAAGAGCTGCAATCCACTACGGTGGACGGCAAGCTTAACGGTATTCCGATCTCCGTCACCGCGCGCGTGTTCTACTTCAACGACGAGACCTGGAAAAAAGCGGGCGTCGAGTACCCGAAAACCTGGGACGAGCTGATGGCGGCGGGTAAAACCTTCGAGAGCAAGCTGGGTAAACAGTATTACCCGGTCGTGCTGGAGCACCAGGATACCCTGGCGCTGCTGAATTCATATATGATTCAGAAGTACAACCAGCCGGCTATCGATGAAAAAACCAAAAAATTCTCCTACAGCAAAGAGCAGTGGGTCGAATTTTTCCAGATGTATAAAAAGCTTATCGACAGCCACGTGATGCCGGACACCAAGTACTATGCCTCGTTCGGTAAGAGCAACATGTATGAAATGAAGCCGTGGATTCAGGGTGAGTGGGCGGGAACCTATATGTGGAACTCCACCATTAACAAATACTCCGACAACCTGAAGCCGCCGGCGAAGCTGGAACTGGGCAGCTATCCGATGCTGCCGGGCGCCACCGACGCGGGTCTGTTCTTTAAACCTGCGCAAATGCTCTCGATTGGTAAATCGACTAAAAACCCGGAAGCGGCGGCGAAGGTGATCAACTTCCTGCTGAACAGCAAAGAAGGGGTTGAGACGCTGGGCCTGGAGCGCGGCGTGCCGTTGAGCAAAGTCGCGGTGCAGTACCTGACCGAAAACGGCGCGATCAAAGAGGACGATCCGGCGGTATCTGGCCTGCGTCTGGCGCAGTCCCTGCCGGCCAAACTCTCGGTGTCGCCGTACTTTGACGACCCGCAGATCGTCGCCCAGTTCGGCACCTCTCTGCAGTACATCGACTACGGGCAGAAAACCGTGGAAGAGACGGCAATTGACTTCCAGCGTCAGTCTGACCGCATCCTGCGCCGCGCGATGCGCTAATTGCCTGTTATCGGAACCTACCCCGCAGCTCCGGCTGCGGGGTATTTTTTTAGCAAGGAGTGAATCGAATCATGAAAGGCAAAATCATCCCGCTGAGCTTTCTGCACACGCAGGACAGCGAAACCGGTCACCAGGTGATCCGGATGACGCCACCGCATGTTATCTGCCATCGCAACTATTTCTATCAAAAATGCTTTACCCGGGATGGCGGCAAGCTGATTTTCGGCGGCGCGTTTGAAGGCCACTGGAACTACTATTTACTCGATATCGCCGGCCAGCAGGCGACCCAGCTCACCGACGGGCCGGGCGATAACACCTTTGGCGGTTTCCTTTCCGCCGACGACCGGTCGCTGTGGTATGTGAAAAACAACCAGCAGCTGCGCCGCGTGGATCTGGCCTCGCTGGAGGAACAGGTCGTATATCAGGTGGATGACCAATGGGTAGCCTACGGAACCTGGGTCGCCAATAGCGATTGCAGTCAGATGGTCGGAATCGAAATCAAAAAAAGCGACTGGCAGCCGTTGACCGACTGGGGCAAGTTCCGCGCCTTCTACTTCACCGAGCCGGAGTGCCGGTTGATTAATATCGATCTGCGCAGCGGCGAACAGCGCGTGGTATTGCAGGAAAAACGCTGGCTCGGCCACCCGATTTACCGCCCGTTTGACGACAGCACCATCGCCTTCTGCCATGAAGGTCCGCGCGATGCTATCGATGCCAGAATGTGGCTTATCAACGCTGACGGCAGCAACATGCGCAAGGTGCGCCAGCACCAGCCGGGTGAGAGCTTTACGCACGAATTCTGGGTACCGGATGGCTCCGCGCTTTACTATGTCGCGCATCAGGAAAACGATCCGCATCGCTATCTGTATCGCGCCGACCCGGCAACCCTGGAGAACCGCCAGCTGATGGCCATTCCTCCCTGTTCACATTTGATGAGCAATCACGATGGCTCGCTGGTGGTCGGTGACGGCGCGCCGCACAGCACCGGCGATATCCAGTTTAACGATCCGTTTATCTGGATGTTTGATATTGCCGCCGATAAGCAGACCGCGGTGTGCCGCCACGACTCCACCTGGAAAGTGATTGAGGGCGAGCGCCAGGCGACGCATCCGCATCCGTCATTTTCACCGGACAACCGCTGGGTGCTGTTTACCTCCGATAAAGAGGGCATGCCCGCGCTGTATCTGGCGGAGGTGTAGTGATTCGGCAACGTCCCGGCTCGCGCGGTGCTTAGCCGGGCTACCGCCGTGTGCGATCCCCTAGCCCCTGACAAATACGCGGCATCGCCTCCGGGAATTATCACCCTGCTTCCCCGGGGGCGGCGCAAAGCGCCTGCCCGGGCTACAGGTTCACTGCCGTCTGCGGACAGGTAGCCCGGACAGATGCGCGGCATCGCCTCCGGGACTTATCCCCCGGCTTCCCCGGGGGCGGCGCAAAGCGCCTGCCCGGGCTACGAGTTCACCGCAGCCTGCGATCCCGTAGCCCGGGTAAGGCGTTTACGCCGCGACCCGGGAAAAATCGTCAGAAGAAATATTTAAACCGCACCCGCGCGCCGTAGCGTTCATCAGTATTGCCGCTTTTCGCCGCCGATGAATCGAGCCATGACGCATAGGCCCCGAGATAGATATTAAAGTTCGGCATATCCATAATATTCGGCAGATGCCATGAGGTATGAAGGGTGTGAATGTCGTAGCGCCCCGGCGCCAGAATGGCGCAGTCGCCATCGCACTCCGCGTTGACGCCGGACATATTAAACTGGTCGATTTTGTTATGCGCGTAAATGTAGCCCAGCTCCACGCGATGCCATAACGCATTGATACCGGCGCTGAAATCCTTTTCGTCCGCCGCATCCAGATACGCGGTGCTTACGTTCACCACCGCCCCGTCCTCGGCATCAGTTTTCAGCGTATTCCAGCTCATTGTCATACCGTAGCCGGTACGGCTGGACTGATCGACCCAGCGCCCGTTCTGAGTCTGATAGCCATAAGCGTTATTGACGAGGTTGCTCTCCATCGCCGCGGCCACCGACCAGGGACCGGATTGCCAGGCAGCGACCGGGCGCACATAAACCACGTTTTTGCTGTTATCCAGCGCGTTGCCGTGATAGCGCTGATTCACAAACAGCGAACTGCCGTCCTCCACCAGCGTATTGACCTCAAAGTACCAGTTATCAAGATTTTTACTGAGCAGGAAGTTGCCGCCGCTGCTGCTGCGTCCGCGCCCCTCTTTCATCATATAAATATAGCCGTAGCCGTCGCTATACAGGTCGTTCGCCGTATTACCGGAATATTCAATAAACGTATCCTGATTAAGCGGGAACATATCGTAGGCTTCGAAGCGACCGATTTTAATTTTCCAGTCATCCTGCTGACCAAAGAAAAAGGCCGCGTCATCAAGATTCATTTTGCCATTCATATCCGCCAGCGGCTGCACGCTGAATCCGGCATATTTACCGTTAGCCCCTTTGCGTAATCCATCAAAGCCGAGAAGAATACGTCCGTTAATATCCCAGCGCTCTTTATCCCCCGGCGCCCAGTTTTTATTGGCGCTGGTTTTTACCGACGTCAGGCTACCGGTACGGCTGGCGCCGTCCATATTAAACTCAACGTCGCCATAGAATTTTAACTCACCATAATCATTAAGCTGCAAAGCGGGCTTAGCCGGCACGACGCTCGCCACCGTCGCCGGCGCCTCCTGGTTTTTCAACGCGCGAATCTCCGCCTCCGCGCTGGCCGCCCGCTGTTCGGTCGCCTTCAGGCGTTGTTCCATTTGTGCCAGCCGCTCCTCAAGGGATAACGGCGCCTGAGCATTAGCCAGAGGGGTAAATAAAGACGTCAGAACACAACCGACCCAGATTTTATTCATCGGAAAACCCTTTATTATTTAGTTAAATAGTATTTTTTATTTATGGGTAAAGCTCGACAATAATAACCCGTCCACCGTCGAAGACGGGTTATTAACAACTATTCAGTAAAACTTATTCCAGCTGCCAGGCTCCTGCTTCTTTTAAATATGCAGAGCCGCTCCAGGAAAATAACGCTAATTCACGGCGAGCGGCGTCAGGATATATACGACTGCTGAGACAGGCCTCGCCATCATTCACAAACACCTCTACCGAAGAGCTATCGAAGAATATCCTCAGCTTCAGATCGGCGCCTTCGGTCAACGGGACGCTGCGGGTGCCGCAGAGGCCATACTGCGGATAGTGTCGCTCAAGCACCAGGCGCTGCATCTGCGCATCCACGTAAACGCGCAGACCATCGCCGAAGCTCAGGCCATACTGTTCAGCGCTGCTGCTGGCGCAGTCCCAGTGCAGGATCACCTCCATCGCCTCGCAGTTTTCCACCGTCGTGGTCTGCTGGTTCTTCAGCGTCGTGACCGGCCACGGGAAGCTGGCGCCGCGCATACTCTCAACCTCTTTCGCCGGACGCATCTGCAGACGGTTATCGGCGCTCAGGCTCAGCTCCCGCGGCAGCGAAAGCATGCCCGCCCAGCCGTCCTGCTGCTCCGGCAGCGGCGATTCCCACATATCCAGCCAGCCGATGACAATGCGGCGACCATCGGGCGTGAGGAAGCTCTGCGGGGCGTAGAAATCGTGCCCGTGATCCATTTCGACAAACTCCCCCTCGCGTACAAACGCCTGCCCCGGCTGCCACTCACCGAGCAGATAGCCGCTCTGGAACAGGTTGCGGTTGCGATAGCCTTTCGCCGCCAGCCCCTGAGGGGAGAACATCAGGATATGTTTGCCATTGAGGGCGAAGAAATCCGGGCATTCCCACATATAGCCCATCTCTTTTTCCGCTTCATCAAGCACGCCCGCGTCCTGCCACTGGCGCAGATCGGCTGAGCGATACAGCCGCACCTGGCCGGTATCGCCATCGCGAGCGCCGACGATCATGTACCAGCTGTCCCCTTCTCGCCACACTTTCGGGTCGCGGAAATGGTGCATGCCCGGCGGGGTGTCGACCACGATCCCCTGGCGCTCGAAGTGAATCCCGTCGCGACTGGTCGCCAGACACTGCACCTGATACAGGTTGGCTTCATCGCTGGGATCGCCGTGGAATTTATGCCCGGTATAAATCAGCGCCAGCGTATCGCCATCCACCACCGCGGAGCCGGAGAAGCAGCCGTCTTTATCCTCCGGGCCTTCCGGGGCCAGCGCTACCGGCAGATGCTCCCAGTGCACCAGATCCTTACTGCGCGCGTGACCCCAGTGCATCGGTCCCCATTGGGTGGAGTACGGATGGTGCTGGTAAAAAGCGTGATACCAGCCGTCGAACCAGACCAGGCCATTGGGATCGTTGATCCAACCCGCGCGGGCGGCCAGGTGATAGCGCGGATACCAGCGCAGGTTCAGCTCTTCATGTTTGGCCTGCAGTTCTTGCTCGGCCCGGGGAATGGAATACGTCATATTGATTACTCTTTTGATTCAGATAGCGGAAGTTTGCGGCATCAGCGGGTCCGAAGAGGACTTACTGGAACGCAACAAGAAGATGGAGATAAAGGTGGTGCAGAACACCAGCAGTCCCATAATCAGATAGGACTGGGCGAAGCCGTATTTCTCATAGCTATAGCCAGCCAGCGGCGACAGCACCGTCGCGATAACCGAGCTGGTGCAGGCAAAGCCCACCAGATACAGCGTTGAGGAGAGACGTTTGTCGAAGTTCAGGCTGTTGTATTTAAAGATGGAGACCAGCAGCACCGGCAGCTCGACCGCGTGCAGCAGTTTAGTAATGGAGATAAGCAGCGGCCCTTCCACCAGCCCGGACGCCACCATCCGCATCGCCATCACCATCCCGGCGAAGATCAGACCGTTTTTCGCGCCAATACGGTTAACCAGCCACGGCGCGCAGAACATACCGGCGGCTTCCAGGAACACCTGGAACGAGTTCAGGTAGCCGTACATCTCGTTGCCTTCCTGTAAGGTCGGGAACTGGGAAGAGAAGTAGACCGGGAACTGCTGATCGTAAACGCCGTAGATACAGGTGCCGATGACGAAGAACACCAGCGCCCAAAAGCGCGGCAGGGTCAGCAGACGCAGAGCATCCTCCAGCGTCACTTTACCGCCCGATACCGCCTCCTGCATGGCGTGCGGCGCGGAAGAGACCCGCAGTCGCGCCAGTAGTATAAAAAAGACCAGTCCGGAGCAGCTGGCCACCGCGAAGTTTAAATGCGGGTTAATATTGAACAGCAAACCGGCGAAGAATGTCGCCACCGCCCAGCCCAGCGAGCCCCACATCCGCGCTTTGCCGAATTCAAACTGGCTCTGGCGCGCGACGCGCTCGGTGTAGGACTCCAGTACGCCGATACCGCCGTTGAAGGTCAGTCCGATATAAATCCCGCCGAAGATGCTGCCGAGCAAGACGTTAATTTTGAGCAGATAGCCAAACAGCATATAGGCCGGGCCGGAGAGGATCAGCAGAACGGTAATGTACCAGAGCAGATTTTTACGCAGGCCGAGTTTGTCCTGTATAAAGCCATAACACACCTGCGCGAAAAGCGCCGAGACGGAAAGCACCGAGAAGATAATCCCGGTATCCCCCGGTTTAAGGCCCACTTCCTGGTGCAGCCAGATCGAGAGCAGCGAACCTGAAGAGGACCAGGTCACGAAAAAGAAAAACAGTAACGCGCTGAGTAACGGATAGCTTTGTGAGGGGTGCGCTTTCATCATGACATTCTCATGTAGGAGTAATGCTGATATGGTAACGTTAACAAAAAACGAATCTCATGTCGTTTTGCTGAGATTCATGATGTTAATCACAAAAGTTAACGTTAACATAACGAGAGTGCGATCGCGATCAAATATTCCTCGTCTGCATCGGCACCGGGTGTACGATAGAATATCGTATGATCCTTTTACATCAGTAACTTAGTAAAACCCGTTGCCGACGGCAGGGGTGGAGCACTTAATATGGCATCTCTGAAAGATGTGGCAAAGCTGGCGAATGTGTCGCTGATGACGGTCTCCCGGGCGCTAAACAGCCCGGAAAGACTCAAGCCGGAAACCCTGGCTCGGGTCCAGGCGGCTATCGAAGAGACTAACTACGTCCCCGACCTGTCGGCGAAGAAAATTCGCGGCGCCCACGCGACGCCAAACACCATCGGGGTGCTGGCGCTGGATACTGTCACTACACCGTTCTCGGTGGAGATTACGCTCTCCATCGAAGAGACCGCGCGGGCGCACGGCTGGAACAGCTTCGTGGTCAACATGTTCTCTGACGATAGCCCGGAAACCATTGTCGACCTGCTGCTCTCCCACCGTCCGGACGGGATTATTTATACCACGATGGGCCTGCGCCAGGTGCCGCTTCCGGCCAAGCTGTTAACCCTCCCCTGCGTGCTGGCCAACTGCGAAAGCCTGCACGATCCGGTGGCCAGCTATATCCCGGACGACGAACAGGGTCAGTATACGGCGGTGCAGGCCCTGCTGGCCGCGGGCTACCGCCGTCCGCTGTGCCTGCATCTGCCGGCGAATCATCTGGCGACCGTCCGCCGCCGGCAGGGACTGGAACGCGCCTGCCGGGAAGCGGGGATTGACCCGGATACGCTCGACCACAGCTATATGGCCTATGGCGATGAGCACTATCGCGATATTCCCGCTGTCGTGCTGGCGCATATTCAGCAACCCACGCTGCCATTCGACTCGGTGATTTGCGGCAACGACCGCATCGCGTTTATGGTCTATCAGACGCTACTGGCGCAGGGGCTGCGCATTCCGCAGGATGTGGCGGTGGTGGGTTACGACAATATGGTGGGGATCGGCGATCTGTTTTTTCCGCCGCTCTCAACGGTGCAGCTCCCGCACTATGATATTGGGCGCCTGAGCGCCCTGCACATTATTAACGGCGACAGCCACCGGGAGACGGTACGGGTTGCCAGCCCGTGGCTGCCGCGCGAGTCCTTATAGTTAATTGCCGATATTGCGCAGCTTCTCGCCGGACATCAGCTTGCGTTCAATATGCTCAAGGGTGACGTTTTTGGTTTCCGGGATCAGCCAGAAAGTCACGCCGATAAAGGCGACGTTCAGCGCGGTATATAGCCAGAAGGTTCCCGCCGCGCCGATAGCGTCCAGCAGCGTCAGGAAGGTCGCGCCGATAATCATGTTCGACACCCAGTTGGTGGTGGTTGAGCAGGTGATACCGAAATCGCGGCACTTCAGCGGCTGAATTTCCGAACACAGGATCCACACCACCGGCGCGGCGCTCATCGCATAGCCGGCGATACACATCATGGTCATCCCCACCGACAGCCAGGAGAGACCGCTGGAGGCGGTGCCGTTATCAAACTGCATCAGGCAGTAGCCCAGCACCAGCGTGCCGATGGCCATCACGCTAAAGCCGATTTTCAGCGCCGGTTTACGCCCGGCCTTATCGACGGTAAAGACGGCGATAAAGGTGGCAAACATAAAGGTTAACCCGACCACCAGGGTCGCCACCATCTGCTGCTCGGTAGTGGTGAAGCCGGCCATTTTGAAGATGCGCGGCGCGTAGTACATGATGATATTCATCCCGGTAAATTGCTGCATCGCCTGCAGCAGCATGCCAAGGAATACCGCCCGCCGCACGTTGCGGTTGACCTTAAACAGCGTCCAGCCGCCCTGCTTCAGCTTGAGGCTTTCACGGATCTCATTCAGCTCGTCACGGGCTTTTTCGGACGTGTCGCGCAGCATCCGCAGCACCTCTTCCGCTTCTACGTGACGCCCTTTTTCCGCCAGCCAGCGCGGGCTGTTCGGCAGGAAGATCACCAGAATAATCAGCACCAGCGCCGGCAGCGCCAGTACGCCAAGCATCGCTCGCCAGTTGCCGCTGTAGCTGAACGCGGTATCGGAGAGAAACGCCATCACGATCCCCAACGTCACCATCAGCTGATACATGCTGATCATCTTGCCGCGTACGTTTTCGCTCGCCATTTCCGACAGATACAGCGGCGCGGTATAAGAGGCGATCCCCACCGCGACCCCGAGAACGATCCTCGCCGCCAGCAGCATTTCGACGCTGCCGGCAAAAGCGGAGCCCACGGAACCGGCCACGAACAGCACTGCGCCCACCATCAGGCTGTATTTGCGCCCGAGGCGAAAAGAGAGCCAGCCGTTAAATAACGCGCCGATAGCGGCTCCCAGCATCATGCTGCTCACCACCCACTCCTGCAGGCGGCTGGATAAAACGAAATGATCGGTAATAAAGGGCAGCGCCCCGGCAATTACGCCGATATCAAGGCCAAACAGCAATCCTGCCACCGCGGCGGCAACCGAGACAAACTGATTCATGCGCCGGGTATCGCGCTGCGTACGCGGCATGGTTGTAGAGTCGTGACTGATTGAGGTCATTTTTTTCCCGCCAGACGAAGTAAGAGATACGATGAAACTACGGGATCGGTGGCGCAAGGTGTCAGGCGTGACAAGCCAAAGATATGGATTAAGTTGCTACAGGCAATGGTTTTGTGATGGACATTCAACTTTCCAAAGAACAGAAAATAAGCATTTCAACTTCATCGGCCCTTGCTAAACATAGATACTCTGTCAGGAAACAAGTAAACCATATGGACTATTTCAATTTCATCATATGGACAATTGATATTGAGCTATAAAAAAACCCTGCCGCAGCAGGGTTCCATTTTGCGCTGATAACGCGGAAAACGTTAGCGCGCCAGCCAGCCGCCATCCACCGCCACGGTGTAGCCATTGATGTAGTCAGAAGCGCTGGAGGCCAGGAAGACTACCGGCCCCATCAGGTCGCTCGGCAGACCCCAGCGTCCCGCCGGAATACGGTCGAGGATCTCGCTGCTGCGCTGTTCGTCAGCGCGCAGCTGCTGGGTATTGTTGGTCGCCATATAGCCCGGCGCCAGCGCGTTGACGTTGATGCCGTGCTTCGCCCACTCGTTCGCCAGCAGGCGGGTCACGCCCATCACCGCGCTTTTAGACGCCGTGTAGGACGGTACGCGGATCCCGCCCTGGAAAGAGAGCATCGAGGCGATATTGATAATCTTGCCGCCGGTACCCTGAGCGATAAAGTGCTTCGCCGCCGCCTGAGACATAAAGAACACGCTCTTAATATTCAGGTTCATCACGTCGTCCCAGTTTTTCTCGCTGAATTCAATCGCGTCTTCGCGACGGATCAGACCGGCGTTGTTAACCAGGATATCGATATGCCCGAACTCCGCTACCGCACGCTCCAGCAGCTGTGGAATGCCGTCAATCTGGCGCAGATCGGCGGTCAGGCTGAGAAAACGGCGGCCCAGCGCCGTGACGCGCTCAATGGTTTCCGTCGGTTCAACAATATTGATACCCACGATATCGCAGCCGGCTTCCGCCAGGCCCACCGCCATACCCTGGCCCAGACCCGTATCACAGCCGCTGACCACGGCCACTTTGCCCTGCAGGGAGAATGCGTCGAGAATCATACTTGGTTCCTTAATCTTTCAGAGCCTGTGTAGGTACAGGCAAGGTTCTGATAGTCCAGCCTGCTGCTTGTGCAGACCCTTATGGTTTGAAGAACTCTCAGGGATTGACCCTTCTAAAAATAAAACAGAGTTCCGTTTTACTGTGAGCACATCTTAGCCCCGGCTAAAGTCATTTTCAATTATTATTAAAACATCGTTTCAATTTTAAGACTGATAAATGTTAAAAATGCAAAACAGATCACGAAGCGCCGGAGGATTAATCCGGAAATATTGATTTAATTCATTAAAATACAGTCAGTTATAGTTAACTTTAAAAAAAGACCATAGATTGAAGAAAATCGACAAGAAATCAAAGACCGCCGGGATGCGTGCCGCACGTCGCGCAAAAAACGCGATCTGCCGCAAGAAGTTGTTGCGAATTGCGTCCGCCATCACAAATAATGAAACGATGTTTTGATAAATTAACACCTATCTTTTAATTCTACTTCCACTGGCCGGTCAACGCAGGCGAGCGGCATCTCAGGAAGGCAAAGGAGTACATCATGGCTAAAGGCATGCGGGTTAAACTGAATTATGAAGTCAGCCGCGATCCGGACACCGGCGCGGAGATCACCCGTTTAACCCCACCGGAAGTGACCTGTCATCGTAACTATTTCTATCAGAAGTGTTTTTTTAACGATGGCAGCCATTTGCTGTTTGCCGGCGAGTTCGACGGCAACTGGAACTATTATCTGCTGGACCTCGCAAAAGCCGAGGCGGTGCAGCTAACGGAAGGCGCCGGTGATAACACGTTTGGCGGTTTCCTTTCCCCGGATGATAAATCCCTTTATTACGTGAAGAACGACCGGACGCTGCTGGAAGTTAACCTCACGACGCTGCAAGAGCGCGAAGTGTATCGCGTCGCCGATGACTGGGTTGGCTACGGCACCTGGGTGGCCAACAGCGATTGCACCAAGCTGGTCGGCATCGAGATTGCCAAAAGCGACTGGACGCCGCTTAACGACTGGCAGATTTTCCACGATTTCTTCCACAAAGGCCCCCGCTGCCGCCTGCTGCGCGTCGATCTGCAAACCGGCGAAAGCCGCGTGATCCACGAAGAGAAAAAATGGCTGGGCCACCCGATCTATCGTCCGTTCGATGACAATACCGTCGCCTTCTGCCATGAAGGCCCGCACGACCTGGTCGATGCGCGGATGTGGATGGTGAATGAAGACGGCAGCAACGTGCGTAAAGTCAAAGCGCATGCTGAGGGCGAAAGCTGCACCCACGAATTCTGGGTCCCGAACGGCTCCGCGCTGGTGTACGTCTCTTATCTGAAGGGCCAGCAGGGGCGAACTATCTATAGCTTCAACCCCGATACCGGCGTCAATGAAGCGGTGATGCAGATGCCGGCCTGTTCGCATCTGATGAGTAACTTTGACGGCACGATGCTGGTTGGCGATGGCTCCGGTACCCCGGTGGACGTCAAAGACACCAGCGGCTACACCATTGATAACGACCCGTATCTGTACGCTTTCGATGTCGCGAAGCAGGCCTATTTCCGCGTCGCGCGTCACGATACCTCCTGGGCAACGGTAGCCAATAGTCGCCAGGTGACCCACCCGCACCCGTCCTTTACGCCGGACGATAGCGCCATTTTGTTCAGTTCCGATAAAGACGGTAAACCTGCCGTGTATATCGCGAAGCTGCCGTCACAGCCTGAGATGCTGAAGGCATAGCGTTAGCCACTGTTTGAGTTAGTGTTTCTGTAACTGGCCTTGCCCTCCTTTTGGAGGGCTTTTTTGTGCCCGCCGTTTTCCCCGGATTGCGCTGCGCTTATCCGGGCTACATGACGTGCATAGGGGGTAGCCCGGAGAGGCGCATTGCGCCGCCTCCGGGAAGAGGGATTCATACCAACAGAAAACCCCGGCTGACCGCTCCGGGGGAAAACGATGAGGATATTTTTTAAGTTAGAACGAGTAGGCGACACCTACGCGGAAACGGGTCTGGCGGTCGCTGCGATCGTTGACGCCAACGTTGCCGAGCTCGCCGTACGGCGACCAGTTTTTATCCAGCTTATAGGCAACCTTAAGGTTGTACTCCTGCGAGTACGGTTTATTGTCGTTACGATTAACCCCTTCCGAACTACGCGCATAAACATAGTTCAGCTCGGTACGCCAGTCGCCTAAAACAAAACCGGCCCAGGCATCACCACGGTTAACCTTATCGTCATCTTTTCCTGCACTCGCCGGATAGCGCGTGTATTCATAACGATAGCGGGCGGCAACGTAGAAACCATTATCGAAACTGTACTGCACATGCAGATTAGGCTTATAGATTGAACGGCTATCGTTACTTTCAATAACAAATCCCGGCGTTACCGCGAAGTTCTTATCCGCCTTCCAGCGCCAGCTAATGGTCTCTTCATGACCATTACCGACAACATCCGAATAAGGCTGACTGGCGTTATCGCCACCCGATTTCCACTTCGCTTCAACGGAGAAGCCAAAGCCGTTATCAAAACGATGGGAGACGGAAACGCGGTCGGCGTTGCTCTTGTCCGACTTCCCCCCATCGATGAATTCGTGACGTAAATCTACCGTGACAGCTGAAGCCGCGAAAGACATGCCGCAGAGTGCAGCAAGGGCCAGAGATCTTGCGAACATAAATTACCCCTCATAATTAAAATATCGTTTCGTTTTTATAAAACCGTATTTTATTTTTTAGGCAATAATGTTTTAGTGATCGCGATCGTAATTATTTGTTTCAAAAAAGGTGGCACAGAAAGACGTGACAACGCTCAACAAAATAGCGCGCCAGGGAGGGATTTTGTGAGGGAAAAAGGCCAGGCGACAAAAACAAAAAAGCCTCCGCGCGGAGGCTCACTAAACTGATATCAGAAAGGGCTTATTAACGTTCAACCGCCAGCGCCACGCCCTGGCCGCCGCCGATACACAGCGTGGCCAGCCCTTTGCGGGCGTCGCGTTTGATCATCTCATGCACCAGGGAAACCAGGATCCGGCAGCCGGAAGCGCCGATCGGGTGGCCCAGCGCAATGGCGCCGCCGTTGACGTTCACCCGCCGCTCGTCCCATTCCAGCACCCTACCCACCGAAATGGCCTGGGCGGCAAAGGCTTCGTTGGCTTCGATAAGATCGACTTCATCCAGCTTCCAGCCCGCGCGCTCAAGGCAGCGGCGGGTAGCATGGACCGGGGCGATGCCCATCAGCGCCGGATCGACGCCCACGCTGGCAAAGGCGCGGATCCGCGCCAGAATCGGCAGCCCCAGCGCCTCGGCTTTGGTCTCGCTCATCATCATCACCGCCGCCGCGCCATCGTTAATGCTTGAGGCATTGCCCGCGGTGACCGAGCCCTGCTGGTCAAAAGTCGGCAGCAGGCTGGCCAGCGCTTCAGCGCTGGGGTCGACGCGCGGCTGCTCATCGGTATCCACCAGCCGCGGAATACCGTTGAGTTCGCTGGTCACCGGAACGATTTCATCGCGAAAACGGCCGGAGTCAATCGCCCGCCGCGCTTTGTGCTGCGAGCTAAGCGCCCACGCGTCCTGCAATTCACGGCTAATACCGTACTCGCGCGCCAGGTTCTCCGCCGTCACGCCCATATGGTAGTCATTAAACGCATCCCACAGGCCATCGTGGACCAGGCTGTCGATAAGCTGGCTATTACCCAGCTGCGCACCGGTCCGGCTATCGGTCAGCACATGCGGGGCGCGGCTCATATTCTCCTGCCCTCCGGCGATCACCACGTCCGCTTCGCCGCACTGAATCGCCTGAGTCGCCAGGTGCAGCGCTTTCAGCCCGGAACCGCAGACGTCGTTGATGGTAATGGCAGAAACGGTATTAGGCAGCCCGCCGCGTATCGCCGACTGACGCGCCGGATTCTGTCCGGTTCCTGCCGTCAGAACCTGGCCGAGGATCACCTCATCAATACTCTGCGGATCGACGCCGCTGCGCTCCACTAACGCCTTTACCACCACGCTGCCCAGCTCCACCGCAGAATGACGCGATAGCGTGCCCTGAAAACAGCCGATTGGCGTTCGCAACGCGCCGACGATTACGACATCTTTCATCCTCTACCTCTGCTCCGCCTCTGCGCAAAGAAACAGCATCATAGTAGTGAATTGTTATCAAAAAATTTCGCAATTGTTTAAAAAAAGTGAGGGAAATCACAAAGATCGTCGGCGATGGCAAAAATGGCCCCTATTTGCGCCCATGCCCCTGCAGATGCTGACGCAGCCAGCTTCCGGCTTCGCCCGGCGGCGCTTTTTTATTCCACAGCAAATCGGTAGAGATCGTCCGCGGCCAGCCGGCAATATCCAGCGCCACCAGGCTTCCGCTGCCGGCAAACTCCTCCACCAGCGCGCTGGGCAAAATACACCATCCCAGCCCCTGAGCCGCCATGCTGAACAGCAGCAGATAGTTTGGCGCTGACCAGACCAGGCCGCGCGCCGGTTCAGCCGAATTGTCCAGATAGGTGCTCAGGCGCAGTTCGCGCCAGCTGAACAGCTCGTCACGGGTGACTCTACCCTGAGCCGCCAGCGGGTGCCGGGGCGCCACGAAAATAGCCATTTCGGTTTGCATCGGCAGGCGGATGCTGCCTATTTCTGTCGGGTAGCTCTCCCTGGCCTCAATCAGCCCTACCTGCGCCCGCTCCTTTTGCAGCAGGTCGATAACGTCGTCATCTTCGCCAATCAGGCACTCAAATTCGGTATGCGGAAAACGGCGATCGAACTGCGCCAGCAGATCTTCTAGCACATCGGGATGCAGCGTATCGGAGAGCACAAAGGTCAGGCGCGCTTCGGTGTTGCCAGACAGCGAAATGGCCAGTTCATCCAGCCTGTCGCTGGCCGCCAGAATCGCCTTCACATAGCTCAACACCTGTTCGCCCTGCGGCGTCAGCGTCGGTTGCCTGGAGGTGCGATCGAACAGCGTCACGCCAAGATCGGCTTCCAGGTTGGCGATTGCGGTGCTGATGGTGGACTGGCTTTTACGCAGCCGCCGCGCCGCGCCAGAGAACGAACCGCAGGCCACGGATTCGACAAAAGCGGTTAAAGCTTCGGGAGAATAGCGCATGAACTATCTACTTTATCGATGGATACTATCTTTTTTTTATCATATTTATCCATAAAATGCCGGGTAATTTCTTATAAAGTCCGGAGGCAACAAGCCATGCAACAAGTCAACGCCCAGCGCAAAACGCTGACGGAACGGGTCATTCACGCTATCAGCTTTGAAGGTCTGGCGACGCTGATCCTCGCCCCGACCGCCGCATGGCTAATGCAGCGTTCGGTGGTCGAAATGGGCGGGCTCAGTATCCTGCTCGCGACGCTGGCGATGGTCTGGAACATTATCTATAACGCCCTGTTTGACCGCCTGTGGCCGGTTTCCCGTGTCGTCCGCAACCTGCGGGTCCGCGCGCTGCACGCGATCGGCTTTGAGTCAGGCTTTATTCTTATTGGCGTCACCATGGTCGCGCTGGTGCTGGGCGTCTCGCTGATGCAGGCGTTTATGCTGGAAATCGGCTTTATGCTGTTCTTCCTGCCCTACACCATGGCCTTCAACTGGGCGTGGGATACGCTGCGCGAGCGCGTGATGAAGGTTCGCCAGCAGCGAATCGCCGCCCGCCGCTCATCCTGCACGGATCGCCCGATTGATTGACGGGCGCCCCGCCGCTTCACTTATTAGCCAGAAACTATCGCCGCAGCCCATTCATAAATGTGATAAATTGCACTCCTTTTTGTTCGTTTTCTGGTTGATAAAGTCGCATAATGTCTAAAATTTGGTCTAAAGAAGAAACTCTCTGGAGTTTCGCCTTATATGGCACTGCTGTAGGCGCTGGCACGTTATTCTTGCCGATCCAACTGGGATCCGCGGGCGCCATTGTTCTTTTCATCACCGCGCTGGTCGCCTGGCCGTTGACCTACTGGCCGCATAAAGCACTGAGCCAGTTTATTCTCTCCGCCAACATCGCCCCGGGCGAGGGGATTACCGGCGCCGTTAACCACTACTACGGTAAAAAGATCGGCAGCCTGATTACCGGTCTCTATTTCCTCGCCTTTTTCGTGGTCGTGCTGATCTACGCGGTCGCCATTACTAACTCGCTCGCGGAGCAGCTATCCCGGCATGTCCCCATCACCTCGCAGGTACGGGCGCTGCTCAGCCTGGCCGTCGTGCTGGTGCTGAATCTGATCTTTTTAATGGGCCGCCACGTCACCATCAAGGTGATGGGATTTTTAGTCTTCCCGCTGATCGCCTGTTTCCTGTTCCTCTCCATCTATTTAATGGGTAGCTGGCAGCCGGCTTACCTGACCAGCCAGATGCAGCTGACCCCGCACACGTTCCACCAAATCTGGATCT
Organism: Klebsiella sp. MBT K-1; assembly: GCF_002556465.1. Taxonomy (NCBI): domain Bacteria; kingdom Pseudomonadati; phylum Pseudomonadota; class Gammaproteobacteria; order Enterobacterales; family Enterobacteriaceae; genus Klebsiella; species Klebsiella sp. MBT K-1. The sequence goes on from NZ_PDEL01000013.1 coordinate 96,621, forward strand.
CCATTCCCGTGATGGTTTTCGCCTTTAGCCATACGCCGATCATCTCGACTTTTGCTATCGATCAGCAGGAAAAATACGGCGAGCAGGCCATGGGTAAATGCAAAAAAATCATGAAGGTGGCCTACACCCTCATCTGCGCCAGCGTGCTGTTTTTCGTCTTCAGCTGCCTGCTGTCGATACCGGCGGGCTATATCGAAACCGCGCGCAATCAGGGGGTCACCATTCTTTCCGCCCTGTCGATGATGCCAGGGTCGCCGGCGTGGCTGGCGGTCACCGGAATTATTGTAGCGGTGGTGGCGATGTCAAAATCGTTCCTCGGTACCTATTTTGGCGTGATTGAAGGGGCCAGCGAAATCGTCAAAACTTCGCTCGCCCAGGCGGGTATTCGTAAAAGCCGCGCGTTCAACCGGGCGATGTCGATCCTGCTGGTATCGACGCTGACCTTCGTGGTGTGCTTTATCAATCCCAATGCCATTTCAATGATTTACGCCATTAGCGGCCCGCTTATTGCGATGATCCTGTTCATCATGCCGACCCTCTCCACGTACCTTATTCCGACGCTAAAGCCCTACCGCTCGGTGGGTAACTTCATTACCCTGGTTGTCGGTTTGCTCTGCGTATCGGTGATGTTTTTTAGCTGATCCTTTCTCTGCGGCGAGTGTCTTGCTCGCCGCACGTTCTGCCAACATTCTCATCCCCCCAATCTCCCTGACGGACATACACTGATCCCTTGCATACCATTAGAGCAGGGGTTTATATGTCCAGCGTAAAATTATCCGGTACCGCAACGTTAGGCGATCGTCAGGTTTATCGTCTGGGATACGGGGCGATGCAGCTTGCGGGGCCCGGCGTCTTCGGCCCGCCAAAAGATCCGCAAACCGCTATCCGCGTCCTGCAGGAAGCGGTCGAGTCGGGCGTCAATCATATCGATACCTCCGATTTTTATGGCCCGCACGTCACGAATCAGCTCATTCGCCAGGCGCTGCATCCCTATGCCGACAATCTGTGCATCGTGACCAAAGTCAGCGCTCGCCGCGATGAAAAAGGCAACTGGCTCCCCGCGATGTCTCCCGCGGAGCTCACTCAGGCGGTGGAAGATAATCTGCGCAATCTGGGCCTTGACGTGCTCGAGGTGGTGAATCTACGCAGTATGCTCGGCACTCACGGCCCGGCAGAAGGGTCGCTGGAGGAGCCTTTATCCACCCTGCTGGAGCTTAAAGAGCGCGGGTTGATTCGCCATATCGGGCTAAGCAACGTTACCGCCAGACAGGTGAGCGATGCGCAAAAAATGACGCCCATCGTCTGCGTTCAGAACCAATACAACGTGGCGAACCGTCAGGATGACCCGCTTATCGACGAGCTGGCGGCGCAGCATATCGCCTGGGTGCCCTTTTTCCCGCTCGGCGGCTTTACGCCGCTACAGGCCCGGGAGCTTAACGATGTCGCCGCTTCGCTGGACGCGACCCCGATGCAGGTGGCGCTGGCATGGTTGCTTCAGCGCTCGCCGAATATCCTGCTCATTCCGGGCACCTCTTCGCTAGCGCATCTGCATGAAAATCTCGCCGCCGCGCAATTAACGCTTCCGCCTGAAGCGCTGGCCACCCTCGATAATCTCCAGCCCCACGCCTGATTTCAGGCTTCTGCGGATGGATATTCGCAGAAGCCTTCATCTCAATATTTGCCTGGAATTACCTTAACGCCGCTGGCACTATACATCCTACAAATTAGGCGTTATCTGCTTTATTCTCTTGCGGATAACCCTATGCAAAGCATAGCTTTATACTTTTCCGACTGGCCTCCTAATTGGAGGCTTCTGTCGTTTTTGTCTCGCCAAAATTTTCGGAGTCTTGATTACAGGAAAAACAATATCTCATTCAAAGATTATACAAATCAATTTAGCTGCAAAGATAGCTAACAACATCAAACGCTCATAAAAACATCTGGTTAACACAATCAGAATGTTTGCATTGCTATATAAAAAATCAACCACACACAATAACAATTTACAAGGATTGCACATGACAGAGGGAACGATAAAGACCAGTAAGTATGAAATCATTGCTATTTTCAGGGAAGAGCTCCGAAAGCAGGCGGAGATAGAAGTTTTTGTTAATAACAAAAGCACTATAACCCAGCTAGCGCGGGTGGATTTTGCCGAGTTTCATATCTTAACTACCAGCAAAATCCCCACCGGGCATAAAGTTAAATTTATTCTGCATAGCGATTCAGGAAAAATCGAGTTTTGCTCCACGCTAAAGAAAAGCTACGCCGGCGGCGAAGGAAAATGCCGCAAGGTCGCTTTTACCTTGCCGGAATGTATCCAGGTGGTACAACGTCGGCGCGATCCCCGATTCCGTTTGCGCCACGAGCACGAATTCTTCTGTCACGGTCGACATAAAAATGGAGAAAACTATCTATTCGAAATCAAAGACATTTCGGATGGCGGTTGTGCTCTGATGACCAAGAGCCCCAATCTGAAATTCCTCAGCCATAACGCCATCCTTAAGAACGCCATTCTGGCCCTCGCTGAATATGGCGAAGTGACCGTAGATTTAGTTATAAAAAACGTTGTCATGGTGACGTTAGATGATAACGAGGAGTCGGATAGCTACTACCAAATTTCCTGCCAGTTTAAATTTCGTCATCTTGATAACAAGAAGAGAATAGAGAAAGTGCTGCTCGACTTGATTATGGAAGCCAAGAGAAAAAAGAGAGTCTGAACCATTGGACAGTATATTGCTTTACACTGATGATAATATCATCGGACAATCAGTTCATGATTACTTGATCGATCACGCCACGGACATCACGACCCTGAACTTTCAGGATATAGTGAAAGGAGTCTGCGCTCCCCCGACAGCGACCGTTATTATCAATATCATCCATAAAGATATCTCAGCGGCCACAACGGTTGCCTTACTGAACACTTTGCGCAATCGCCTCGCGCATTGCGCCATGCTGGTTCTGATAGTCAAAAGCGAGCTTTCCAGCCTGTTCCGGGAACTGCTTGATCTGGAAAACCTATTGATTCTCACAGAAAAATCCTCTTTGTCAGCGTATTCAGCCATCCTCAGCAGGCCCTTAACCGCCGAGGGCTGCCAGGGTCTGTGCACCCGCAGAAAGCTAACCGCCAGGGAGCTTCAGGTGCTGGAGTTAATAATTGCCTGCAACAACAATAAAAGGATTGCAGTACTTCTCGACATCGATCATAAAACGGTCCACAGCCATAAGGTACATATTATGAAAAAACTAGGAATGAATAGTTCGCGGATAATGAACAAAAGCATAGTCAATATGTATCAGTGTTAAAACTAAAAATATGTGGGTGACCAATCAAAGCCGATAATTTATTGGCAACAAGCCATTAATAATCATTCCCATCGGCAGAAAGGTCACCTATAATATCCTCCTCTCTTTACCTCTGACCATATTTTTGACGAGAGATAATGAACGCCACTCTGTTTTCCGACCATAATTTATCACGTAGCGATATATCCGTTCGTTATGTCTTTCAAAAAATGTTTTCCCCAGAAGGTACGCTCGTCGCCGTGGAGTGCCTGAGCCGTTTTGACCGCATGTCCATATCGCCGGAAAACTTCTTTCGCTACGCCAATACCGGATTACGTGAAAGCATTTTTATGGAACAGCTGGCACTCATTGAAAAACATAAACAGTGGTTTAAGCAAAATCGCATCTCGGCGACTATCAACGTTGATGACCATATACTTAACGTATTGCTACGCCCGGAGATTAAAGCGCTCGTCAACCATATCGGCTGCGTCCATTTTGAAGTTACCGAGAACTCCAATAAATTATTAAATAATGCGCTCGCCGCCTGGAGCAATCCGCAAAGCACCACGCTCTGGCTTGATGATTTCGGTTCTGGCAACGCCGGTATTAGCGCCATTCGCGACTATCATTTCGATTATGTCAAAATCGATAAAGACTTCTTCTGGCTTTTAATGCAAAAAGATTCCGGCCGACCGTTAATGGATGCGCTGGTCACCTTTCTTGCCCGCAACCACCATAACGTAATTATTGAAGGCGTAGAAAGCGAAGCGCATAAGGCGTGGTTACAGGGGATGGAGTGGTTTGCTATTCAGGGACACTACTGGAAAGAAGTCAGCATTGAACAACTGGTCAAAGAAGATCTCACCGTTTAAATAAATGCCGGATGATTCCGGCATTTATTGTAACATTTGCGCAAGACCATCAACCCTTCAATTATAAACAAGTTCCCAGGTCGCCCAGCTGGTCAACGGACCGCTGGTTGCTTTTTCCGGCGCTGGCGTAACGTAGCCAATGTAATAGGTAAATACGCCGCCATCCACCGCTTTTTCTACCAGCGGCACCCGGTTTTGTAAGGGGTCGGCGGGAACAATTTTATTGCTTTTATCCAGCGTATTATTGTCATTAGTCGACAGCGCGAGGAAAATATGGCTGGCGCCGTCCGCCCGCGTATTCCTCAGATAACCAGCATTTTCATTGCTGACCGCATTGACCGTAAATCCGTCAACCCAGCGCACGTTAACCAGGCGGATCGCGTTTTTATCCGCCGCGCCGCCGTCGTGTCGCAGCTGGCAGTTCGAGAGCTCCAGCGTGAAGGGCTGCGGTTTCATAAATGCCCCGGCACCCCGTTCGTGGACTTCCGCCAGGCTGACCGGCGCCAGCCAGACGCTACCGCTCCCGGCGTTGTTGCCGCCGTTAAGGGCCACGCTGCATGAGATATCGGTAACCCGTCCGGCAAAATCCACCCGTCCCCGATCGTAGTTGGTCTCAAAAGCCGACGCCGGGGAGGTAATCAGCATCCCGCTTATCAGGGCCAGTTGAATGAGTCGTTTGCTATTTTTCAATTGTGCTGAATCACGCATACCCGCCTCCCGAATTAATCGTACGTCAGGTTAAAGATCATATGCGACTCCACCTCACCGGTACTGGTGGTCGGCGCATATTGATAGAAGCGCGCGTGCAGAGGCAGGGTGATATAGCGCGTTTCTTGCGTGCGCAGCGTCCCGGCGCTGTATTTCTTATTGAACTCCAGCGGTACGCCATCCTTCAGAACCTGAATACCAATCCCTTTCGCCAGCGAGGAGCCGGCTTTTTCGTTCAGCAGCGCGCCCCGGCTCACCGTAGTGCCGCTCGCCAGCGTACCGGAGAAAGAGGTCTGGATATTGGCGTATCCCGACTCGCTTAGCCCGCCGCTGCACTGCAGCTCAATATTAAAATCCTTCCCGCCCGCGGTGGTGCCGACGCCGTTAAGATCGCTGCGCTTGATGGTGCCGACATCGACGTTCATATTTTTGCCGCTCAGGATGGTACATGAGGGCGATACCACGGTGATGGCGTTGGCGCTCAGGCGGGTTTCGAGGATCGGGTTATTGCCGTTCTCCCAGTCATAAGAGGTGTACTTACCTGCCGCCAGGGTACCGCTGCCGGTCACGCTCGCGGTTTTAATCACCTCCAGCGTAAAGCGGGAGCCTTCCAGCGAATAATTCGTGGTCCTGCTAACGTAGCTCGAGTAAGCGCCAGGATAGATGATATTGACCGTCGCCCCGCCGCGGCTAAACCGCAGGCCGATACCTGGCACGTTGGTGGAATAAATTTTATTGCCCAGATCGGTCGCCCCGGGGGCGACGATTTTGGCCACAAAGCGGTTAGTGCCGCTGCTACAGCTATAGCTGGCCCCGCCCGGCGCCGACATTGTCCAGTCGCGGGAAACGATCACCGACCCTACCGGCAGATCCGGTGGAACCACCACCCGGCCCACTACCATGTCGAGGCTTACCGTCGGCTGCGACAGGCGCGTACAGTACGCCCATGCCGACGTGGTCCCCATCGCCATTAAGCCAATAAAAAGCGTCATTTTTTTCATTAGCGACATAGCGTTTCCTTTGTTTTTTCCTGACTTAATTCCACCGAGCACTGTCCGCCGCTCCACTTAACCGTGGCCTTCGGCGCGCTGGCGTCGCTGATAAACATCATGCTGCCCTGCCCCACCACGCCGATCTCTTTCCCGGACGGGTTGTAAATCGTCGCGGCGAACGGTAGCGGCAGGCCGTTTGCCTGGCGCGCCTGCAGAGTGATGTTGTTCTGCAGCGTAGTATCGAAGGAGACCTTGACCACGCTGCCTTCCCACGGCACAACCTGCGCCACGGTACTGCCGAAGGCGACATCGTCGTTGCTGCCTTTCGGGTCAATCTCAACGGCGTTAATCCGGTAAGGCCGCAGATACGGCAGAATGGCGTAGCCGTTGCTATCGATACGGGTCCCCGGCGAACCAGGCAGCATCGCGCCCGCGGCGTCTTTCGCTTCGATCAGCGCCATGGTGGTGCCGCTTTCCGGCGAGAATACGACGCCGTGCTGATGCGCGATCAGCGTCCCGCTGGCGCCCACGCCGCTCTGGCGATAGCCTTCACCCTGGCTATAGCTGCCGTTCAGCGTCGTCCATGGGGTACGGTAGCTGCCGTTCAGCGCCACATCGTGCTGGCCGCCGGTGGAGGTGGTCGTCGACACGCCGTAGTTGAGGTTGTTTTCGCTATCCAGCGAACCGTTGACGCCAATCTGCGAACTGGCGAAACGCGAATTATTAAACGAGGTATTCGACGTCAGGTTAGCGGTGCGGTTTTCACCGAACCACAGCGGGTAGCTAAAGTTGAGAGAAACGCGATCGTCGCGGCGGTGGCCGGAACTATCCGGGGTATAGACGCGCTGGGCGCTGACCGACCACGAGAGCCGACCGTACATGTTGTTGTAACTAAACTGATACTGCTTTTCCGTCCCCGAACGGTTCCAGTAATCCGCTACCCGACCGCTCAGGTAAAAGCCGCCCCAGCCGTCCGGCAGGTTCTGGTTGACGGTAAACGTCATCCCGTTTTTCTGCCGCCATACGGTGTAGTTGCTGCTGTAGTTCTTCTCCTGATCGACGGCGTACAGAGCGTCGTTCAGGTTGTAGTAGCCTTTGGTGGAGTAGCGATACGCCGCCAGCACGATGCTGGTCTGGGTTTCGGTAAACATGCGGTTAAAGGTGGCGCGATAGCTCTGGCCGTGCTCGTCGAGGGTATCGCTCTTCAGCCGCGAATGGGTGACGTCGAATGACAGCGCGCCGATGCCGGTATTCATCCCGGTCCCCAGCAGGAACGCCTGATAGTCATCAAATCCGGTGACGCCGGTATAGCCGGTGAACAAGTTATTGATACCGTGCTGCCAGGTTCCCTGGTAGAGCATCGGTTTATTACGCAGCGAACTATCGTCGACTTTACCGGCAGAGAGCGCATAGCGGGTCATCCCCGGACGCAGCAGCTGCGCCACCGAGGCGTAAGGCACGCTGAATACCTCGACCGAGCCATCGGCCTCTTTAACCGACACTTCAAGGTCGCTACCGTAGCCGGAAGGATAGACATCCTGCAGGGTAAACGGCCCCGGCGGCACCGTGGTCTGATAGATAATATTGCTGCCCTGACGCACCGTCACCAGGGCGTTGCTTTGCGCCACGCCGCGAATTTCAGGGGCGTAGGAGCGCATCCCGTCGGGGAACATATTGTCATCGGTCGCCAGGTTAACCCCGCGCAGGCCGATGGTGTCAAAGAACTCGCCGTTGGTAAAAATCTGCCCGCCGCTGACTATCGAGTTAATCTGCGGAATCGGCCGCTGCAGATAGGTCTGGTTGCTATTCCAGTGCGCTTTCCCCTGCTGCTGCTGCCAGTTCAGGTTACCGATATGCTTGAGCAGCCAGCCGTCCCACGACAGGCCCGCGTTAACGCCAAGATACGCGCTGCTGTTATCGGAGCCGTTGGCCGAGGATATATGGCTGTTCCAGGCGTTGGCCATCCAGCCTAAATTCAGCGCCGCAACGCCTTTATCCCAGAATTCCGGGCTGACAAAGTTTTTCAGGCGCTGATCTTCGTAGATTTGCGGTACGGCAATATCCAGTCTCAGGGAGGACTGAATCAGCGTGTCTTTGACGTTGGCCTCGTTGCGCCACTCCTGCAGGCGTCCGCAGAATCCCGCTTTTTCGCTGAGCTGCGGGTTAAACTTTTCCGGCGAGATCCCATATTGCATCAGCATCGCTTTGGTGTAGCAGATGCCCATTTTGCCATCTTTACCGGCGGTGATTTTCAGATCGTAGCGCCCTTTCCACTCGCCGTTGGTATACACATCAAGGGAGTAGACGCCTTCGCTAATCGCGCTGGTCGAGAAACGCGACAGGTCGACCTTTTCGCGACTGCCGACGATAAAACCATCGTTAAACTGATAGATCGTTCCCGGGTTTTCCTGTCCGCTGGAAAATGGCGGAAAGCAGCACAGCGCAACCGCGATAGCCGTGCTTAATCTTCCCGGGCAGATTGACCTCTGCTTCATGATCGTTTCCCTTATTTGACGGTAACTTTCACTGCGACATCTGCGCCATAATCATTAATGTTGTTAACGGTCAGGATCTCGCCTTTGCTCACTGCGGAAGAGAGGGCGATGGTCTGGCTGGACTGTGGGGCAAACATGACCGTTTTGCTGTTGAGCGCTTTGCCGCCGTTACGGGAGATACGGCTTACGGTGATATAAAAGGGCGTCGGGTTACTGACGGACAGGCTGCTGCCGTTAGCGGAGAGCGCTAATTTCTCTGCCGCGGCGTCGCGATTGCCTAATCCGCTGGGACGATAGATAAACTTAAAGCGCGAACGAATCGCCAGCTGCAGAATATTTTGCCCTTCATTCTTCTGGCTGGCCTCAACCGGCGGTATTTCCAGAAGGTTCAGCCACCACAGCGTCTCTTTATCTTTCGCGAGACCCGCGCTGCTGCCGAGTTTAATACGCAGAGTCTGACCGCTTTTCGCATCTACGCGGGAAATAGGCGGCGTGATAATAAATGGCGTGGTAATGGTATCCGGCGTCGCGTCGGCATTACCGTTGTCCAGCCAGGCTTGCGCCAGCGCCGGACGGTCGGCGGTGTTAGAGAGCTGCACCGTTATTTCTTTTTCATTTCCTGGATAAATAAAGCGGGTGCCGTTGACAATAATATTATTGGCGTGGGCCGCAAAACTAAAAATGAAACAGAAAAAAAGGGCAATACGCTTCATGCTGACCTCAGAATAAAAAATAAGCGGCAGCAGTGGCCGCTTTATTATTGTTGTATACCCTGAATAATTTGAATGACGGGTATAAACCGCCCCGGCGCGAGGCGGCTTTATCTCTCAGTCGATATTACTGGTAGGTAATTTCGTAAGTCGCATAGCTGTTAACCACACCGGTGGTAACAGTCGTCGGGGTGCTGGTCGCGTAGCCGACGTAGTAAGTGAAGCGCGCGCCATCCTGAACGGCAGATGCGTCGCCGACCGCTTTAGGCTGAGTGCTGTCGCCCGGGATGATTTTTTTGGTCAGCGCGGTCGCGTTGTCGGTAGACAGAACCAGCTGGATATTCTTCGCGCCAGCGGCTTCAGTGTTAGCCAGGTAGCCCTGCTGTTTAGCGGTTGCGCCAGCCAGCAGGTTACCGCCGGTCCAGTTCACGCCCAGTTTGCTCACATCATCCTGTTTAGTACCATCAGCAGCCTGGCAGTCAGAAACATCGATGGTGAAAGATTTCGGTTTCAGATAGGTATCCGCCGCGGCAGCTTTAACTTCAGTTAAAGTAACCGGAGACAGGTATACGTTCGCATCGCTGCCCTGGCCGTTTACGGAAACAGTACAAGATACGTCGGTAACTTTACCGAAGAAATTAACCTGACCGCCGCCTACATTGGTATCAGCAGCATTTGCAGCCATACCAAAAAACGCAGTCGCCATTGCAGCAGAGAGAAGAACCTTTTTCATTGCCATTTCCTTGTCAGAGTGAATTAAGTATCAATGAGCAAACAGTTAATTCGCACAAAAGTCAGAAGCGATTTGCGATGCTCACTTGTGCAACTGTTAATAGAAACTTCGACTGACCGGAAGCCGCAATATTTAAGGCGTCAGGAACGAATTCAATGAAAGAATTCGTCGAGGCTGTCGGCGTCAAAGAATGCTATTTTTCGCTGACAAATATACATATGTTCACGAGCTGTTAATCAATGTAACAGATAGCTCACAACTATTAATTGCGGGGGATTGATAGCAAGAAACAAAGGCATTGTTATTTACATTGAACGGGGAAAGGCGATATGGAATTAACAAAACAGCAACCTATCTTGCCATAAAAGGCTATTTCTCCCCATAGAGAACACGCTTAATTAATCATCCGCGACGATCTTTCCGTCAGTTGAAAATGCAGATGCAACGCGCGCCATCCTACCGGCGTAATCGTCACTTCGCGAAATCCCGCGGTGGTGGTAAACCAGCCTTTCTGCAGACCGTGCTGCAGCAGCGCCGCCCCAGCCGCCCCGCCAAGGTGAAGGCGGCGTTCGCTCCAGTCCAGACAGCCGCAGCACGCTTTACGCCGCGAGGTGCGCTTCACCGTCACCCCCAGGCGGGCAAAATGCGTTTCTCCGGCGGGCGTCAGGGCCGTACCGTCAGGCGCTATCCACGCTTCGCGCAGCATAAAATCATATAGCGATACCGCCACTTCTCCGGCCAGATGATCGTAACAGGTGCGCGCAACGCGCAAATTCACCGGCGTGCTGGTTGAGAGCGTCACCGCGCGCTTGCCGGCCATGGTCATCATATTCTCCAGCAAACCGGCGACGTCGCTACCGGCCAGACGGTAGTAGCGATGGCGGCCCTGGGCCAGGCAAATCAATAAATCGCTGTTGACCAGGCGGCTAAGATGCGCGCTGGCGGTCGAGGGGGAAATATCCGCCACGGCGGAAAGCTCGGTGGCCGTCCACGCCCGGCCATCCATTAAGGCGCAAAGGATCTTTAGCCGCGAGGCATCGGCCATCGCCGACGCCACTGTCGCCATCGCCTCGGCCAGCGACTCGTCGTCTTCAATCAGCTCAACAGGTTTTAACATAGCGCCTCGCTTATTTTCCCACCGCAAACCGTAGCCATATTACAGGGGATCGGAATGGGAAGAACGGTATTCGCGCAGCATCTGAGCCACCCGAATGTGATAACAGGCGAAAATACTCTCCCGCCCCTCTTTCTGCGCAGCCTGATGGCAAAGGTTGCGTTTCCATGCCAGCACCGCGTCCTCATCCCGCCACCAGGAGAGCGACAGAATTTTCCCCGCCGTGCTCAGACTTTGAAAACGCTCAATGGCGATAAAGCCGTCAATGTTGCTCAGCAGCGGCTTCAGCTCTGCCGCCAGCGCCAGGTAACGCTCCTGGCTCGCCGGAGTGACCTCGGCTTCAAAGAGTACTGCAATCATTCGTCGTCCTCACGCAATCAGTGTGAGAGTCACAGTAGCTTTTTACCCGAGCCCAATGCTTCGTTGACGGGCGAAATATAGCCGCCCTATTCGCTCAAAAAGCGCCCATTGCATTCACAAAAACAATGATTAATGAGCCGAAGCAGGAAAATTGCGTTTCTGGTCAGATTATTTTCCGTGACGAAAAACACGTTCATGCTAACTCATCCATTTGTTTTTATTGAAAATAAAAAACAAAAATTTAGTCACCCGTCATCGTGTTGTCATAAAAATGTGATCTTAATCGCACTTTTTGCAACGCACGTTATAGTTAGCAGCCTTATTATAAGTCCATCGAAAGCAAACACGCTTTCCACCATAAAAGTTAAAAGGATAAACACCATGAAAAACGTAAAATTACTTGCCGCTGCCGGTATGCTGTCTCTGGTCTCTTTCGCTAGCTTCGCTCAGCCTGTTAGCGTAACCGCAGACACTCTGGACAACGCCGAAGCCAAAATCGCCGCCATTGCTAAAGATCAGGGCCAGTCATACCACATTACCGAAGCGTATACCGGTAACCAGGTTCATATGACCGCCGAGCTGTCTAAATAACCGAATGGTTGCAGAGGGAGCTGCCGGACAGGTCGCCTGACGGCGGCTGGTCTGGCTCCCGCCACATAATAAGCACGCAGCAATGTCGAGCCCCTTAATGGGGCTTTTTTTGTTGCTGGCGAACAGTGAACCCACAGCCCGGGCGGCGAGTTCGCCGCCGTCTGCGGTCCGGTAGCCCGGACAGATGCGCAGCATCGCCTGCGGGAAATTCAGCGACTCTGCGCTCTGCTCCCGGGGGCGGCGCTTGACGCGCCTTGCCCGGGCTACCGGTTCATTACCGTCTGCGATCCGGTAGCCCGGACAGATGCGCAGCATCGCCTCCGGGAAATTCAGCGGCTCTGCGCTTTGAACCCGGGGGCGGCGCTTGACGCGCCTTGCCCGGGCTACAGGTTCATTACCGTCTGCGATCCACTACGGCTCTCTTATTCGATAACGCACGCTGAATCGATAGCACGCTGAGCAGCACAATCACCAACCCTACCAGCGCCATTCCCTCAATTTTTTGTCCAAGGAAGATCCAGCCTAATAGCACCGCCGTCACCGGACTCAGCAGGCTCATCGCCGACACCGCCACCGGGGAAAGGCGGCCGATGCCGCGAAACCACAGGCCGTATGCCAGCATCGCCCCGGCAACGCACAGCCAGAGATAGCCCGCCGCCTGAGTCAGCGTCACATGGTGCAGCGGCGGATCGACCAGAAACGCCATCGGCGCCAGTACGATACCGCCAATCAGCAGCTGCCAGCCGGTTAGCGCGACGACCGGCAAAGCGATCGCCCAGCGGCGCGATAGCCAGGTTCCCAGCGCCATACTCATCGCCCCCAGAAATGCGGCGGTAATCCCCAGCGGTTCAAGGGTGGTTTGCGGAGACAGCAGCAGCATCGCCATCCCTGCGATCCCCATCAATGCCGAGAGCACCGCCAGCCAGGGCGATCGCTGACGATCGACGCACCAGGCCAGCAGCATCACCAGCAGCGGCTGAATGGCGCCAATCACCGCCGCCAGACCGCCCGGCAGCCGATAGGCGGCAATAAACAGCAGCGCCTGAAACGCGCCGATATTGAGGATCCCGGTGACGATCAGCTTCCACCACTCGGCGCGCAGCGGGAGACGGCGGCTCCAGATCAGCAGAGCGATCCCGGCCGGCAGAACCCGCAGCAGCGCGGCGATAAACGGCCGATCGGGCGGCAGAAACTGCGAGGTCACAATATAGGTGCTGCCCCAGATGACGGGCGCCAGCGCGGTCAGCAGTAAATCAACGATCAAATTACGTGAAACAAAGGCCATGATTTTATCTTCACATCAAGGTAAATTGTGGCCTAAGTATGTACCGACAATTATCTTGATATCAAGACAAGTGAGCATTAATGGACAAATCACCGCAGACCGACGCCGTGGATCGCATTCTTGAACAGTGGAAACGGGAGCGCCCCGATCTCGATTGCAGCCCGATGGGGCCGATCGGCCGCCTGAAACGCTGCACGATGCTGCTGGAGCCGCGCATCGAAGCGGCCTTTGTGCGCCACGATCTGGTGCGCTGGGAGTTTGATATGCTGGCGACGTTACGCCGGGCGGGCGATCCGTTCATGCTGTCGCCAACCCAGCTCTTTTCAACGTTAATGATCACCTCCGGCACCATGACCCATCGTCTGAAGGCGCTGGAAAAACGGGGCTTGATAAGCCGCCAGCCGAACCCGGAAGATGCCCGCAGTATGCTGGTGGCGCTAACGCCAGCGGGACGAGAGCTTATCGATAAGGCGGTGGAAAGCCACGTGGAGAATGAGCGGCAGCTGCTGAGCGGGCTTTCCGCAACGCAGCGCCAGCAGCTGGATGAAGCGCTGACGGTTTTTATGCGCCTGCTGGAAAAGGGTTAATCCACGCCGGCCTGGAATAAGTCGCTGACATTGTTGCCATTACTTTCCCGGAGGCGATGCTGCATCTGTCCTCCGTGTTACGCTCACCCCTTACCGAGCGGAAATGGGCGATCCTGCACAACCGTCTTCATCACCAGCGTAGAGCGCAGGTGCTGCACGCCCGGCATCGCCGAGAGCTTGTCATCATACAGTTTCTGGAACGCCGGGAGATCGCGCGTCACCACGTGCATCAGGTAGTCCGGATCGCCAAACAGGCGCTGCGCCAGCACGATCTGCGGGATCTCTTCTACCGCGTCCTCAAACGCGCTCACCGCTTTCTTATCGCCTTCTTTTAACGTCGCGAAGACAATCGCCAGGAAGTTGAAGCCCATTTTGACCGGATCCAGATTGGCCCGGTAGCCGGTAATGACGCCTTCCTGCTCCAGCGTCCGCAGCCGTCGATGACAGGGCGAAAGGCTGAGATTCACCCGCTCGGCCAGCTCGGTTATCGACAGTCGCCCGTCGGCCTGGAGCTCAGCAAGAATTTTTCGATCGATGCTATCCATTTGGAATATTTTCCCTCAGAAGACCGCTTAAGAGCATAACATTGAAAGCTCATTGCGCAATAAACTCGATATTCTTTCCCTCAAACAACCGCCGCTTAACGAGGGAAAATGATGAGAAACTGCCGTTACCACGCAGAGGTGCGCTGACCATGGAAATGAGCTTTATCGCCAGCTTTTGGCTGGTCTCCTTTCTGCTGATCATCACGCCGGGCGCTGACTGGGCCTATACCATCAGCGCGGGAATCAACGGACGCAGCGTGATACCCGCCGTCGCGGGACTCATGTCTGGCCACCTGCTGGCCACGCTGATCGTCGTCGCCGGAATCGGCGTGTTAATCGCCGGCCACCCGCTGGCGCTGTCGACGATTACCCTGCTGGGCGCAGGCTATCTGATGTGGCTGGGGATCGCTGTTTTGCGCCATCCGCCAACGCCAGGCAGCCAGCAATACAGCGCGGATAGCTGGAATCGCTGGGCGATTAAGGGGCTATGCATTAGCGGTCTGAACCCAAAAGTCTTTCTTCTGTTTCTGGCCCTGCTGCCGCAGTTTACCGACCCCCAGGGGAGCTGGTCTCTGGCCCAGCAGATGTCGGCGCTGGGCGGTATTCATCTGGTGACCTGCACGCTGGTCTATTTACTGGTCGGCTACGGCGCCAGAGCGCTGTTGGCGACCCGGCCTCAAATCGCACGAAAGGTCAGTATGGCTTCCGGCGTGATGATGGTCGCCGTAGCCGCCCTGCTGTTCGTGGAGCAGTTGAGGTAGGGGCGGGATAATTTGCTCTCCCCCTATTAAACGAAATGGCGCCAGCGCGCTGGCGCATTTATTTCAGGCGCGGATATCGTCGTACTCGCGGGTATTATCAAATTCATGTTTGGCAAACGGGCATAGTGGAATAATTTTACGCTGCTCGCCGCGCATTTTTTCCACCACTTTCGCCACCAGCTTTTTCCCTACTCCCTGGCCTTTCAGGCTGGGGTCGACATCGGTATGCTCAATAATGCTGAGGTGCTCGCCCGTGGGCACAAAAACAATTTCCGCCACCTGATTCCCGTCGGCGTCATTGACGTAAAACTTATTATGACCTTCCAGTATTTCCATCGTTTCCTCGCTTATTTTTGGCGATACTTCAGTGCGCCGCTCGGGCAGGTATCAATAACCTTAACCACCGTGGCCACGTCCACTTCATCGGGGACGATCCACGGTTTGCGTTTCAGGTTGAAAAGCTTCGCGCTGCCGCGCACGCAGTTGCCCGAGTGCTGACAGATATCGGTGTTAAAGTAGACATCGATCTTCTCGCCGGTATAGGCGCGATAGCCCGCTTCCAGTAGTTCTTTATCCATGACATTGCCTCAGTTCTGACTATTTTTTATAGCTTTGTCTTTAAGCATAGCCCTGCCAACAACCGCTGACTATCGGCGACGGGTGAAATTTTATTTCGGTAGCCGCACGCCGTTAATGCAGAATGAATGATTTTCTATGCACTCTTTAGCCAAAGAAAATGTTCTGATTGCCGATAAAATACGGACACTTCTGTTATATCCATCTTTAATTTCCCCGGCAGTGAGATTAAACTCATTCCATCCTAACCCGAGCACTCAGGTATTTAGTCTTGAATCGCATTGTAAAGCTGGCGCGCCCTTCGCTCTTATTCTCGCTATTTACGCTCACCGGCTGCTCATTATCCCCGGCGATTCCGGTATTAGGCGCCGCCTTTCCAGGCTGGTTCTTCTGCTTATTAGGCGCCTCGCTATTACTTATTCCCTGCCATATCCTGATTGTGCGTCAAGGATGGCAGTCGCGATTTTCTCCGCTGGTCTTCAGCTATCTGGCGCTGATGTTCCTGTTCGCCACGATTCTGTGGTTCCTGTTCTTCGTAAACTAGATACCTATGACACAATCCCGCTCAAGCGTTATCCGCAAAAAATGGCCCCTGCTGGCGCTCGTTCTCGCCGCTATCGTGGCGCTGATTGTGGTTATCTGGCAGCTGCAAACCTCGCCGGAAACCAACGATGCCTACGTGTATGCCGACACCATCGACGTGGTGCCGGAAGTGAGCGGGCGGATCGTCGAGATGCCGATTCGCGACAATCAGCGGGTGAAAAAAGGCGACCTGCTGTTCCGCATCGACCCGCGCCCCTACCAGGCGATGCTCGACGATGCCAAAGCCCGCCTGACCACGCTTGATGCGCAGATTATGCTGACCCAGCGCACGATCAAAGCGCAGGAGTACAACGCGCAGTCGGTCAGCGCCGCCGTTGAACGCGCTAAAGCGCTGGTTAAGCAGACCACCTCTTCACGCATTCGTCTTGAACCGCTGGTGCCGCAAGGGTTTGCCTCACAAGAAGATCTTGATCAGGCGCGAACGGCCGAAAAAGCGGCGCGCGCCGAACTGGAGGCCACCCTGTTGCAGGCGAAACAGGCTTCCGCCGCCGTGACCGGCGTTGATGCCATGGTGGCGCAACGGGCGGGGATCCTCGCGCAGATTGCGCTGGCCGAGCTGCATCTCGAATTTACCGAAGTCCGCGCGCCGTTTAACGGCGTGGTGGTAGCGCTGAAAACGACGATCGGCCAGTACGCCTCCGCCCTTAAGCCGGTCTTTACCCTGCTGGATGACGACCACTGGTACGTGGTGGCGAACTTCCGCGAAACCGACTTGCAGAACGTGCGGCCCGGCGTTCCGGCCAGAATCACCGTCATGACCAACCACGGCCGCACCTTCGAGGGCGTGGTCGACTCGGTCGGCACCGGCGTTCTGCCCGACGGCGGCAGCGTCATCGAGGGCCTGCCGGTCATCCAGAAGAGTATCAACTGGGTCCACGTCTCCCAGCGCTTCCCGGTCAAAATCGCCGTCAAAGACCCCGACCCGGCCCTGTTCCGTATGGGCGCCTCCGCCAGCGCCGTTCTCCAGCCGCAATAAGGAGACGGGATGCAGAGCCTGTGGCCATTTCTCACCCGTGAACTCCGCGATGCGCCGGGGCGGGCGAACTACACCCTGCGCCTGACGCTCAGCTGCGCGGTGCTGATCGTGCTGTTTATGACGCTGCATATTCCCTTCCTCGCCGTGGCGCTGATCGTGGTGTTTTACGTCAGCCAGCCTAACGTGCTGATGATTAAGCTGGTCAGCGTGGTTTTCGTGCTCACCGTCAGCGTCGCGCTGGGCGGCGTGCTGCTGATTATCAAGTGGACCTATGACTATCCGCTAATTCGCCTGGTCGCCTCGGTGATCCTGTTCTTCTGCGCCATTTACCTGATGCGGGTGCTCGGCAAGCTGGGGCTGGCGTTTTTCGTGGTGGCGCTGGCGGTCATCTACGCCCAAACCTTCCCGTCGATGACCAGCCAGAGCGAAATTCTGGTACGCCTGCTGCTGTGGCTATGGGTGGCGATTAATACCGCCATTCTGGTGACGCTGCTGGTCAACGCCTGTTTCCAGCAGGCCTTTCCCGGCTATCAGTTTAAAGCCCGGCTGGTGGTGATGCTGCGCCAGACGGCGAAGGTGCTTAGCCAACCGGATGAAGGAGAGCCGCAGCCTACCTTTACCGAGATCGCCGGGCAGTTTAACCAGCTGCAGTCCTTGTATCAGCAGGCCGCGCGCGCCACGCCGGAGATCGCCGCCAGCCCGCAGGCCTGGCAATCGCTGATGGCCGCCGCGCTGCGCTGCTACCATTTGACGGCGCTGCTCCAGCCGGGCGACGACCATCCCGATGCGCGTCGGCGGATAGCCCGCGAACTTAACGCGCTGGCGGACAATCTGCCCGCGACGGCAGCGGCGGATATTCAGACGTTGGTGGTCCCACGCGATAGTGATAACAGCGCCATTTTGCAGGAAATCGCCGAGGTGCTGGCGCGGCTGGCGCGCGGCGAAGCCGTTCCGCTGCCGCGGGGCGAAGTGGAAAAAGCGCCGCTGCTTTTGCCGGACGCGTGGTCCAACCCGGCCTATCTGCACTTTGCCCTGAAAACGCTGCTGGCGACGCTGCTGTGCTACGTCTTTTACACCGCCGCAGACTGGCAGGGCATCCACACCATCATGCTGAGCTGCGTGATCGTCGCCCAGCCGGGCCTGGGCGCCACCATGCAGAAAACGTGGCTACGCATCGGCGGCGCGCTGTTGGCCACGCTGATTGCGCTACTGCTGATCGTCTTTGTGCAGCCCTGGACCGACTCGCTGAGCGGCCTGCTGGCGATGACCCTGCCGGTTTTCGCGCTGGCGGCGTGGATTGCGGCAGGCTCAGAGCGCATCGCCTACGCCGGCATTCAGATAGGCTTTACCTTCGCGCTGGCGTTCCTCAGCTGGTTTGGCCCGCTTAGCAACCTTACCGAACTGCGCGACCGGGTTATCGGTATCCTGCTCGGCGTGCTGGTCTCCTCGATTGTTCATCTCTATTTATGGCCCGATAGCGAAGCGCCGCGGCTTAAAGCGCGTCTGGCGCAGCTCTATCGCCAGCTGGCGCAGACCCTCGCCGCCCGCGACGATGAGGTTCAACTGGTACCGCTCTTTGCCGCGCTGACCGAGAGCGAAACCTTAATCAACCGGGTGTCCGCCGAGCCGCTGGGAACCTACGCCCACCCGTGGCCGGAAGCCAAAAACTGGCCGACGCGGACGAGTTTTCGTCAGGCAGAAGAGATCCTGCGCCTCAGTGAAGGCTATCGCCTGTACGCGGCGCCGGGGGATACCTTTTTAGCCCGCTGCGCCCCGCGGCTTGAGGACTACGCCGCCGGTATCGACGCGCAGCAAACCGCCGCAGAATGCTCTCAGGCGCTTCTCCCGGACCCGGCGAATCCGTTTGGCGCGCCGCTGGTCAACGCGTTGGCAGCGCTGCCAACGTGGCCCTTTGCATCCTCCGTTATTCCGCGACAGGCAACCCGCTCATGATAAAAATCACTCCTCCTCCGCGCGTCTGGCGTACCTCGGCACTTGCCTTCGCCCTGACGCTGTTAACCGGGTGCGCGTTAATCCAGGACGATCCCGGCCAGGTGCCGCTGGTCAACCCGCAGCAGGCCGAGCTGGCGCAGGTGATCCACCTCGCGAACAGCGGCTGGCCGACGGCGCGATGGTGGGAAGGCTATCAGGATCCCCAGCTCAATATGCTGGTCAACCGCGCGTTGCAGAATTCACCCACTATGCAGGCTGCGCGGCTGCGTATTTCACAATCGCAGTCCACGGTGGAGCTGGCGCAGTCGGCAATGGGCGTTCAGGCTACCGCCGTGGCGGCGCAAAACCGCCTGCGGGTGACCAATAAACAGTTCACCTGGCCCTACTCCTTCTCCCTGCCGGTGGATAAAAACGGCCCCTGGTACACGTTGAATACGGTCGGCGTCGGGGCAACGCTGAATATCGATTTATGGGGCGCCGACCGCGCCCGCGTCGCCGCCGCGATTGGCGAAAAGAACGCCCGCCAGGCGGAGACCGCCGGTATCGAGCTGGATCTCGCCAGCAGCGTCGCCCAGCTCTATTTCGCGATGCAGGCAACCTTCCAGAAAATCGAATTACTCAACCAACTGGAGGCCATCGCCAGTCTCTCGGTGCAGGCCCATGAGCATCGTACCGCGCGCGGCGTCGAGGATAGCGTCGATGTCGCCAACGCCCAGGATGAACTGCTGGCGGCGCAGCAGCAGGTGATTACGGCGCAGGGAACGATAACGCAGTATCGGGAAACCCTGCGGGCGCTGATCGGCGCTGATGCGCATAGCATGCCGGAGATCCACCCGGTGGCGCTGCCGGCGCTGCAGGAAACGCTCCCGGACTCGCTCTCGTTTGAGCTGCTGGCCCGCCGCCCGGATCTCCAGGCTCTGCGCGGCTACGTCAGCGCCTCGATGAGCCAGGTGGACGCGGCAAAAGCGGCCTTTTACCCGCACTTTGATATCAAGGCCTTCTGGGGCTACAACGCGCTGAGCGTCGGCGACCTGTTTAAGTCCTCCTTCCAGCAGATCAACATACTGCCGGGGCTCTATTTACCGCTGTTTGACGGCGGGCGCTTAAACGCCACCCTGAAATCGACGCGTACGGCGAGCAATATCCTGATTAAGCAGTACAACCAGGCGGTGCTGGACGCAGTGCGCGACGTTGCGATTAGCTCCAGCCAGCTGAACGATTTGAACCAGCAGGCCGCGCTGCAGCAGCAGAAAGTGACGGCGGCGATGGTGACCACCCGCAGCGCCAGCGCGCACCATCAGCGCGGGCTGGTCAGCTACTATGCGGCGCAGGAGGCGCGTCGCCCGGCTATCGCGCAGCAGCTTTTGCTGCTGGATATCCAGGCCCAACGGCTCAGCACCGATATCACCCTGATTAAAGCGCTGGGCGGCGATTACCGCGGCCCGGCGCTGAGCGAGAACGCCCCATTGCGCTAGCCTAACAGGCGCCATTCGCGCGCCTGGTTTACCGCCTGGATGCGCCCCTTCACCTGCAGCTTTTCATACAGCTGCTTAAGGTGCCACTTGACGGTTTCCGCCGAAATACCCAGCTCGCGCGCGACGCCCTTATTGGAATAGCCGTCGGCAATCAAACTCAGGGTCTGCTGCTCCCGTTCGGTCAACCGCAGGGCGAGCGGCTGCGGGCGGGCGCTATCAATCACGATCCCGGCGGCGGCGAAGCGCGACAGCAAAACGGCGATATCGGCGGTCAGCGCATCATCCGCCGCGCCGCGCTTGTGTATTTCAGCCAGCAACGCAGCCATCTCTTCCCTCCCCTCCAGCAGGCTGCGCCATAGCCCCTGATGCAGCGCGCGCGCAAGCGCCGGTCGGCAGATAGCCATCGCCAGCTCCCGCTCGCCGGCACGCCAGAGGGCCAGCGCCTGCCTGAGCCGCAAACGCACGGCGAACAGCCGCTCGCCGCTGCTTTCCCGCACGCCGGCCAGCGTATCCAGCAGCCGCGCGGCGGCCAGCGGTTCGCCGGCGGCGATAAGGAGGCGGCTCTGGCCGATGGCGATATATCCGCCGACGGATTCCGTCTGGCTGAGGCTCTGCAGACGAAGCAGCAGCGCCTCAGCGGCCTGTTTGTCGCCCGCGTGAAGCGCGACGGCGATCCGCTCCGCCAGCAGCGGCGCCTGCGCCCGCAGCCAGCCGCGTTGGGCCGCCAGTCCTTCGGCATGCAGTAATAGTGATTCGGCCTCCGCCAGCCGCCCCGTTTCCCGGGCCTGGCGGGCCAGAACGATGTAGCTGCGGCTAAGGCCATCGGGCGGACAAAAGCTGTCGATGGTCTCCAGACGCGGAACCAGCAGGCTTTGCGCTTGCTCTCCCTTCCCCTGCTCCCAGGCGATCTCCGCCAGGATGGGCGCAAGGGTTGCGCCGCTGCTGGCGTTCTCGCCGGCGTGCCGCTCCGCGTAGCGCAGCGCCCGTGCCGCCTGGCGTTCCGCTTCGGCGAGATTTCCCTGACGCAGATAGCTCTGCGCCATGACGAACGCCCGGTAAACCGTCACGAACAGGTTGCGGTTAGCGAGGCTAACGCCGGATACCCGCTGCTGCACCTCCAGCGCCTGTTGCGGCCGGGAGTCCGCCAGATGGCAGTAGCTGAGGATATTGCACACCAGACCATCGACCCAGATATCGCCGCAGGGCACCTCGCGCAGCAGCGGTTCGACAATGGCGATACTGCGGTCGATATTGTCGGCAAAGGCTTCGCAGATCGCGCGAACCACCCGCAGCTTAACCCACGCGCTGTGGGCCAGCGCCTCGCCATGCGCCGCCGATTGCATCTCAATGGCGTCCAGCAGCTGGCGGGCTTCGCTGAACCGGAAGCGGTGGGCTAGCGCCCAGGCCAGGTTCAGCTGCAGCGCAATGCGCGACGGGTCAGGATTCGCAGGCAGATAGCGGATCCACTGCACCAGGGTATCGATATCCCCCTCTTCCGCCAGCGACTGCGCGCCGGCTTCCGCATCCTTCGCCGCCGACTTCCCGGCGGCCAGCGCATGGCGTATCGCCTCGGCCCACAGCTGCTGTGAGGCGAACCAGCCGCTGGCGCGGTCGTGCAGCTGGCGAATATCAATCTCACCGCTGTGCCGCAGGCGGTGCAGCAGCGCGTCGCGCATCAGCGGGTGATAGCGAAACCAAAGGCCGCTTTCATCCAGCGCGGAAAGAAACAGGTTATGCCGCTCTATCCACGCCAGCATCGCCCTGGCGTTATTGCGGCCGCAGACGACGTCGCACAGGTCCGGATGCAGGCGATTAAGCATCGAGGTCTGCAAAAGGAAGTCGAACACCTCGGGAGGCAGCGGCGCGAAAATGACTTCATCCAGATAGCGGGAGATTGACCGTGAGCCGGCGCTGAGGCCCATCGCCGCGGAAGCGTCCGCAGAGAGCGCGGCCATTTTCATTCCCGCGATCCACCCTTCCGTGAGCGCGATAAGCCGGGGGATCGCCTGCGGATCCAGCCCCGACGCGCCGGCGAACCAGGCGCGGGCTTCGCTGGGGCTAAAGCGCAGCTCGGGGTCGTACACCTCCAGCAGCTGATCCTGCATATGCAGACGGCTCAGGGCTAAAGGCGGCTGACTGCGGCTGCCGATAATCAGGTGCAGCGCCGGCGGCGCATGGTGCAGCAGCCAGCTCATTCCCTGATGAATCGCCGGGTCGCTGATACATTGATAGTCGTCGAGGATCAGGTACAGCGGATGCGGGCACTGATTAAGCTGATTAACGAGTTCAGCAAAGAACAGGGGGAGGTCGGCCGGAAGCTCGCCTTGCAGCAGCTGCAGAAACGACGGGCTCCACCCCTGCCACAATGGCCGCAGCGCCTCCTGCAGATAGCGTATAAACAGCAGCGGCGCGTTGTCATCCTCTTCAAGGCTCAGCCAGGCCAGCGCATCCCCTTGTCGAAGGCGGTGCCGGTACCACTGCGCCAGCAGGGTGGTTTTGCCAAATCCGGCGGGCGCGCGCACCAGGGTTAAACGGCGGGAGACGGCGGCGTCGAGGCGCAGCAGCAGGCGCTCCCGCGACAGCAGGCTTTCAGGCGTACGGGGCGGCGTAAAGCGCGTGGAGATAAGCGGCAGCGTCCCCGTGAAGCGTAAAGGTTCCTGATGAACAAGCGCTGTCAGCGCATCATCCGCCGAGGATAAAAAAGCCATACCGCGATTACTCCTTAATCCAGTCCGTACGCTCATTATCCCCCCCATCAGGGGGGTAGGCCACGCTTATCGCGCCCGATAGAGTAGTGCCATTCGCCGCAGCGGCTACGACGACATCGGCCGCGGGCCTCCCTAGTTTATTAATCAGTACAAGGTGAGTACAGACATGGCTATCGAAAATAAAGTTGCGCTGGTAACCGGCGCCGGTCAGGGCATTGGCCGCGGTATTGCGTTGCGTCTGGCCAAAGACGGCGCGTCGCTGATGCTGGTCGACGTGAACCCTGAAGGGATTGCCGCCGTCGCCGCCGAAGTGGAAGCGCTGGGACGTAAAGCGGCCACCTTCGTCGCTAACATCGCCGATCGCGCGCAGGTGTACGCCGCCATTGATGAAGCGGAAAAACAGCTCGGCGGCTTTGATATTATCGTGAACAACGCCGGGATCGCCCAGGTTCAGGCGCTGGCCGATGTGACGCCTGAAGAAGTAGACCGCATCATGCGCATCAACGTTCAGGGTACCCTGTGGGGCATTCAGGCGGCGGCGAAAAAATTCATCGACCGTCAGCAGAAAGGGAAAATCATCAACGCCTGCTCTATCGCCGGTCACGATGGTTTCGCGCTGCTGGGCGTTTATTCCGCCACCAAATTTGCCGTACGCGCCCTGACGCAGGCAGCGGCGAAAGAGTATGCCAGCCGCGGCATTACGGTTAACGCCTACTGTCCGGGGATTGTGGGAACCGGGATGTGGACCGAAATCGATAAGCGCTTCGCGGAAATTACCGGTGCGCCGGTGGGTGAAACCTATAAAAAATACGTTGAAGGTATCGCCCTTGGCCGCGCCGAAACGCCGGACGATGTGGCAAGCCTGGTCTCTTATCTGGCAGGCCCGGATTCCGATTATGTTACCGGTCAGTCGATTCTGATCGATGGCGGTATTGTTTACCGTTAAGGGATAAACCCGGCGCAGAACGCGCCGGGTTTTTGCGGGATTACGCGTTAGCCGCGGGCTCCTGCGGCTTGTCGCTACGGGTGTTTTCCAGCATCCGGCGAACCGGAACAATCAGCAGGCACAGCACCGCGGCGCAGATCAGCAGCGCAATGGAGCAGCGTGCGAACAGATCGGGCAGCATATCCAGCTGATCGGCCTTCACGTGACCGCCAATCAGGCCCGCCGCCAGGTTGCCCAGGGCGCTGGCGCAGAACCACAGCCCCATCATCTGGCCGCGCATTCTTTCCGGCGCCAGCAGCGTCATGGTCGCCAGGCCAATCGGGCTGAGGCACAGCTCGCCCAGCGTCAGCATCAGAATACTGCCCACCAGCCACATCGGCGAGACGCCCGCGCCGTTGTTGCTCAGGACGTTTTGCGCCGCCAGCATCATCAGGCCAAAGCCCGCCGCCGCGCATAAAATACCGATAACAAACTTGGTGATGCTGCTCGGACGCACGTTTTTGCGCGCCAGCGCAGGCCACGCCCAGCTAAATACCGGCGCCAGCAGAATAATAAACAGGGCGTTAATCGACTGGAACCACACCGCCGGGATCTCGAAGGAGCCGATCATACGGTTGGTATAGTCGTTAGCGAACAGGTTAAACGAGGTCGGTTTCTGCTCAAACGCCGACCAGAAAAAGGCGGCGGAGATCAGCAGGATAAAGCATACCAGCAGGCGGGCGCGCTCTTTGCGGCTCAGTCCGGCGAAGACGAACAGGTAGATAAAATAGAGCACCACCGACGCCGCAATCACGTAGACCAGCACGCTGGCGACCGCCACCGGGTTAATCACGATAACGCCCTGGGCAATCAGCGCGATGATAACCGCCACGCCCACCGTTAGCGCCAGCAGCCATGCGCCGACGCCGTTTCGTTTCACTACCGGACTGTTCCAGGTGGAATCGAGACCGACTTCACGGTCATAGCGTTTCATCGCCGGAACGGCAAAGACGCGGAAGATAATCAGCGCGACCAGCATCCCGATGCCGCCGATGCCGAAACCCCAGTGCCAGCCGTGAGATTTAATCAGCCAGCCGGAGATCAGCGGGGCGATAAACGACCCCATGTTGATGCCCATATAAAACAGCGAGAAGCCGCCGTCGCGGCGCGCATCGCCTTTTTTGTACAGGGTACCGACCATCACCGAAATACAGGTTTTGAACAGGCCGGAACCGAGCACGATAAACATCAGGCCGATAAAGAACAGGCTATCGCCCATCACCGCCGACAGGGCGATGGAGAGATGGCCCAGCGCGATCAGAATTGAGCCGTACCAGACTGCCTTTCGTTGTCCGAGCCAGTTGTCCGCCAGCCAGCCGCCCGGCAGAGCGGCAAGATACATGGTCCCGGCAAAGATCCCGACGATGGCCGACGCGTTCTCGCGCGCCAGCCCCATCCCTCCGTCATAAACGGTGGCTGCCATAAACAGGATCAGTAACGGACGAATGCCGTAAAACGAGAACCGTTCCCACATTTCGGTGAAAAACAGCGAACCAAGCGGGTACGGATGACCAAAAAAGGTCCGAGTTTCATTTTTATTAACAGAGGAATGCATAACTTCTCCCAGGATGTCCGCCGCGCTTTAACGCAGCGGAAAGCGTGTTGGCCTTTTATACATAAGGTCAATCATTCACATTTAATATGACGTTATTTAACCATTTGATAACCTAAAAATGGTCCTGTCTAGTCCCTTCCCCCAACTTTTTAGATGAAAAGTCGACAAACGTCTACTTTTACAGATTTAAAGTTGGCGATAGGGGAAATGTGATTGACATCATAAAACCGAGCACGTTATGTAAAATTTATCTTAATAAACAGATAGTTAATAATAGTTATTTTTATCATTAGCGGGCGAAACCCGAGGGGGTGGTAACCTATCTATAACCTTAATAAATCCATGTCTGATAGGCACAATGCCAGGAAAGACCGATAAATCTAACAATTGAAGTTGTGAAGAAAGGGTGAGCAGAGAGCAACGGCAAGCCAGTATCAGCTGCCTCTAAGCCTCAAGGGGCTTTGTATTATCCGTGCAAGGTGAGTACCGGGGACATTCGCCCCGGTTTTTCAATCAATTACTTTTGCTTTTCCAGCGCTTCCCACAGACCCATCAGGTAGGTAACGCCCAATGCGCGGTCATACAGACCGTATCCCGGACGCCCGGTTTCTCCCCAAATAAAGCGACCATGGTCCGGACGAATATAACCATCAAAACCATTATCATGGAGAGCCTGCATTATGCGGTACATATCCAGAGAGCCGTACGCGGAAGGGTGCGCCGACTCATAAAAATCCTTGTCTTTAATAAGCTTAATATTGCGTACGTGCGCAAAGTGAAGACGCTTACGCCGGGTAAATTCAGCCAGAATTTCATAGACATTATTGTCAGGATCTTCGGCAATCGACCCTGTACAAAGGGTGATACCGTTCGCGGGTGAATCAACCGTATCGCAAATCAACGCCAGATCGGCATGATTTTTTACCACACGCGGCAGGCCAAAAATAGAATACGGCGGATCGTCCGGGTGGATCGCCATTTTAACGCCCACTTCTTCACATACCGGAATGACTTCACGTAAGAAATAGAACAGATTTTCCCGAAGCCTGGTATCATCGACATCGCGATAGCGCGCGAACAGCTCCTGAACCTTCGCCAGACGCTCAGGTTCCCAACCCGGCAAAGCAAAACCGTTCGCGTTCTCCAGTACCTCTTTAACGACGTCTTCCAGAGACTTATCAATACCGCGCTTTTCAAAGGCCATGGTTAATGAGCCATCCGGAAGCACATAATTCATATCGGTTTTCATCCAGTCGAAGACCGGCATGAAATTATAACAAATGACTTTTACGCCAAACCCCGCCAGGTTACGGATAGTTTGCTTGTAGTTGTCAATATAGCGATCGCGTTCCGCTGAACCAATTTTGATGTCATCGTGAATGTTTACGCTTTCGATGACTTCCATCTTCAGGCCTGCGGCGTGGGCCTGCTCAATCAACGCCTTAATTTTTTCTACCGGCCAGACTTCGCCGGGGGCAACATCGTAAAGCGCCCCGACGACGCCTTCTACCCCCGGCACCTGTCGAATATACTCCAGCGGGATTTTATCTTCCTGCGGCCCGAACCAGCGCATTGTCATCTGCATTTTAACTTCTGCCTTCATCATTGAGATAGTTACCATACTAGTAGTAAAAAGAGTATTCAGTAAGTTTTATTAGATCAATAGTTATTTTAAAAAAAATAAATCTCTCTAACGTCCCACACGTTTTAGGCATCATCTTAATAAGTGAACCACTATTAAAACTTGTTATTTATATGTGAAATAAAATGCGCATGGCGCCTATTTTAATTCATTTACGCCCCTCTTTTTTACCATCAGTTATAAATTAGCCCTCCCCCTTACCGTTATCACAATGGCCCGACATTAAATAATATGAGTTGAGTCACATATTTCCTATTTGCACTTGTATGGTAGTAGACTAAAATTATACGCAGGGTTTAATGTCGGCGCTCACAGGCACTATCAGAAAGCAATATCCATTTAAATCAGACAGCGCTTTAGGCTAAAAAAACCGTGTTCAGCGTCTACTGGAGAACTTATGCCATTGATAAATGATAGTTTTATGATCAGCAATCCGACAGGAAAAAAACTCTATCTTGAGATAGCGAGAGAGCAACCTATTATCGATTACCATTGCCATCTTGAGGCGAAGGCTATTTGGGAAAATGAACCTTTCGCCGACATTACGCAGTTATGGCTGGAAGGCGATCATTATAAATGGCGCGCGATGCGGGCAAATGGTATTCCCGAGGAAAAAATCACCGGTAACGCTACCGCTGAAGAAAAATTTGCGGCATGGGCGCAAACCGTTGAGGCCTGCTTCGGTAACCCTCTCTATCACTGGACCCATCTGGAACTTAAATACTATTTTAACATTGATGACACGTTAAATAGCCGTAACTGGCATGAAATAATGACGCGGTGTAATGAGCAATTACGCCGCAAAGAATTCTTACCTCAGGCGTTAATACGCCGTTCAAATGTCGAGGCCCTGTGCACAACGGATGGGCCGCTGGATAATCTGGAATATCATCAGCGGCTGGCGGCAAATAGTGATTTTTCTCCGCTTGTTCTACCGACTTTCCGCCCTGACGAACTCTTTGATACCGATCCAGAAAGCTTTCAGACGTTTATTTCCCGTCTGGCGGAGAAAACCCAAATTCGTATCGCTTCTTTGCAAGACTTGCTGGCCGCTCTGGAATCACGTATCGATTTTTTCCACACTGTAGGGTGCCGCATATCCGATCACGGTCCTCTGGAAATCGTTTACAACCCTCTGGATGAAGCCGCTCTGGCCGCGCTTTTCCAGCGCCGTCTGAAGAACGAGGCCCTGACAAAAGACGAACAGCAGGCGTGGGATAGCGCAATTTTTATCGCACTCGCCAAAATGTATAAGCAGCGCGAGTGGGCTATGCAGATTCACTTTGGCGCAATTCGCAACAATAACAAACCGATGTTTAAGAAGGTGGGCATCAACTGCGGCTTTGATTCCGTTGGCGATCAAACGCTCCTCGCCGGAAGCCTGAATGCGCTCCTCAACGCCATGGGCGAGAACAATGGCCTGCCCAAAACCATCCTTTATAACCTCAATGCCGGCTATAACGATGTGGTGGCCTCTGCGATCGCTAACTTCCAGAGCGGCGAAGATGGCGTGAAATCCCCGCTGCAGTTTGGATCCGGCTGGTGGTTTAACGATACTCGCCGCGGCATGGTCAATCAGCTCAATACGCTCGCCGATCAGGGTTTACTGGCCAACTTCGTCGGTATGCTCACCGATTCCCGCAGCTTCGTCTCCTATACCCGACACGATTACTTCCGCCGGATCCTCTGCGATCTGATTGGAGGATGGGTGGAAAATGGAGAAGTTCCTGACGATAAAAACATTCTTACCTCAATGATTCGGGATATTTGCGTAGAAAACGCACGCCGCTATTTCCGTTTTTCACAAGCCTGAGACAGGTATAAACCATGACCCTTAAAAACAGAAAAGTAACCATTCCTGTCAGTATCGGCTACGGTCTGACGGATATTATGGGCGGCGGCGCCTTTACCGTCATTGGCGCGTGGCTTCTCTTTTTTTATACCACTTTTGTCGGTCTGTCGCCGATTGAAGCGGCTTCAATCGTGGCGATTGCCCGTATTGTTGATGCTATCGTTAGCCTGTTTATGGGCAGCTTCACCGATCATTTCTATAAAAATTATCTGGGTAAAAAATTTGGCCGTCGTCGCTTCTTCCTGCTGATTGGCGCGCCGCTCATGCTGGTTTATATCCTGCTGTGGATGAACGGTATGAATTTCTGGTTCTATCTCGCGGTCTACCTGGCGTTTGAAGTTATCGCGGCAATGGTGCTTATCCCATGGGAAACGCTGCCCTCTGAGATGACCAAAGACTTTAACGATCGTACCAAACTCTCCACTTGCCGAATGTTCCTGTCGGCCTCCGGCACCTTTCTCGCCACCTTTATTCCAGGCCTGTTGATCGGCTGGCTGGGCGAGAACAACGCCGATGCCTATTTAATCAACGGGGTAGTCTTTGCCGTTATGTTTACCCTCTGCGTATTCATTTCCTGGAAAGTCACCTGGGAGCGCGAGTTAACGCCGGAAATGCAGGCAGAAATCGAGAAAGAGACGCAGCCTACGACCTTCGGAGAGAAAATCACAGCCTTCGGTAACTTGTTTAAAGAGTACGCCTCTACCCTGAAGGTGCGCGCATTCCGTAAACACCTGGCTATCTATCTCTTTTCCTTCACCGCGAAGGATATCTACAACACGGTGTTTGTCTTTTTCTGCGTCTACTGCCTGAATGTGTCATCCTCTCTGGCGGGAACGCTGCTGTCGATGAGTATCGTTGGATTGCCGGTCACGCTGGCGGCGGGCGTCGCGATCATTAAATACGGCCCCTCCCGGCTTTATGTTTTCGCCTATACCCTGATGATGCTGTGTCTCGGCGGATTCTTCCTGGTCTATCAGTTCCCGACGGATAACAAAGTAATGCTGCTGGTGATCCTCGCGGGCGTTTATCAGGTCGGCCGCTGCGTACTGGAATTTACCCCGTGGAACGTATTCCCGTTTATTCCGGATATTGATGAAATGATAACCCGCCAACGCCGCGAAGGTCTGTTTGCTGCGGTGATGACCTTCTCCCGTAAAACAACGGTTGCCATTGCGACCTTTGCGGTAGGCCTGCTGTTACAGAGCGGTGGTTTCATGAAAGGTAGCCAGGTTCAGCCTCAGGAAGCCATCACCACGATTGCTATGCTGCTATTTGTCGGCACCGCCGGGCTGTTGATCATCGCGCTATGGCAAGCGCTGACTTTCCATCTGAACAAGCGTACGCACAAAATTTTAGTCGACGAGATCGAACGCCTGAAAGCGCATGGTCGCAAGCAGGATGTGACGCCTGAAGCCCGCCATGTTGTGGAAGATCTTACCGGTTACGCTTATGACAAACTGTGGTGTCAGGATGCAACTGCGCCAGCGACCTCCAATAACCCGGGGGCTGCCCTGAACGGATAGATACGGTCGGCTCCCTGCTGCGTAACGATGCCAAAAATGGGAGCCAATCTATCGCTTCTTTCTGATATCTTGCCTCCGTCTGTACAGCAGGTGGAGGCAAAATCAAATCCCACTACCGAGGCGCCTCTTCATCCAACGAGATCACCTGAATGCCGGCGTTGCGATACGCCTGAACGTCATCGGGCAGACGATCGATCACCACGGTATCAATCCGATCCGCGGCGGTAAATTGGGCAAGGGAGGTGTTATTCAGCTTGCTGTAGTCGCAGACGATAATCACCTGGCTGGCGTGTTCAACCATGCCGCGTTTCGTTTCTGCCAGCATGATATCGGCCACGCAGGCGCCGTGTTTCAGCGACAGCGAATTGGCGCCCATAAACGCTTTATCGACGTTCAGCGTATCGAGAATGGAGCGTCCATTGATCGCCACCACGCAGTGGTACCCCTTCTTGACTATCCCGCCCAGCAGAATGGTTTGAATAGAGGGGCTGGCTTCCAGCTCGCGGGCGATTTGGTAATCGTTGGTCACCACCGTGACGTTTTGTCTGTCGCGAATATTGCGCGCGATATGCAGGGTCGTGGTGCCGGTATCCAGCACGATAATGTCACCATCCTCAACCAGCGCCGCCGCGCGTTGACCGATGCGCTCTTTCGCGCTGAGATTAACGATTTCGCGCGCGTCAGAGGCCTGTTCAAAGCTCGCCCGCGTGCGAAGAACGGCGCCGCCGTGGGTACGGGTCAGCAGCCCCTCCTCTTCCAGCTGGCGGAGATCGGCACGAATGGTGGCGCCAGATACATTAAAGACGTCACACATCTCAGAAACAGCCACTTTGCGTTTTTCCCTGAGAATACTGAGCAACTTCTCCTGTCTTTCTTCTGCAAACATTCTGCCTCTCTCTATATTTACGGCGCTCTCCGCGCGATAGCATACCTTCAGTCTGGCCCCGCGCTCAGCGCATCCAGCCTGTCGTATAAGGCGGCGGATTGCCGGTAGAGCGTATCAAAAAGCTCGCTGCAGGCCTGGTAATAATCCCGCAGACGGGGATCCGGCGAAATCAGCTTGTCGAACTGCACCGTCTGCCGCACGCCGCTGGCAAAATCCGCGTACAGCCCCGCGCCAACCCCGGCGATAATACCGCATCCGGTGACGCCATTCTCCTGATTGCGCGTGGATAATATCGGAAGATTGTACGCCGCCGCTTTGATTTCAAGCCACAGCGGGCTGCGCGCGCCGCCGCCGGAAGCGATCATTTGCTGCGGATATTGCCCGCACGCCTGCAGCTGGCGAAGATTGCGCCAGGACGCAAAGGCCACCCCTTCCAGGACCGCGCGGAATAAATGGCCGCGGCGATGCTTGCGCTGCAGGCCGAAGAACTGCGCCCGCGAGTTCGTGTGCTCGGCCAGGCGCTCTCCCGTCAGATAGGGAAGAAAGAGTAGCCCTTCCGCGCCGGCCGGCACCGCGGCTGCTTCCTGCAAAAGCTGCGGGTGCGTTATCTGGTTATCGGCCAGCGCCAGCCGCGCCCAGCGGACGGCATCGCCCCCAGCATCCAGAATCGTAAATCCGCCCCAGGCCGCGTTGGCGAGATGGAGGTTATTGACCAGCGGATGGCGTAACGGCCGCTGCGATACCACCGTTATCAGCGTCGACGTGCCGGTGGAGTCGGACGCCATACCCGGCTCATACACGCCCGAACCGAGCAGAGAGGCCGCCATATCCGACGTACCCGCCACCACCGGGATACCGACAGGCAGCCCCGTGGTATCGGATGCGCGCGGCGTCACCTGGCCGATAATGTCGCTGGAAAGTTTAAGCTCCGGTAGCTGATCGACCCGCAGGCCAAACGTTTCGCAGGCTTGCGAAGACCAGGCGCGGGTTTCGCTGTCCATCAGGAAATAGCAGGACGCCTCGCTATAGTCGGTCGCCAGGGCGCCGGTGAGCATGAAATTAATATAGTCCTTCGGCATTAACACTTTGGCGAGCTTTGGCCAACGTTCTGGATGATGTTCACGCCACCAGGCTAATTTGAAAGCCGGCCACGCCGCCGCGGGCGGATTATTTAAATGTGCCAGCCACTTTTCCCGCCCTTCGCGCGCGGCAAAGGCATCCACCTGCGGCTGGCTACGCTTGTCATTCCACAGCAGCGCCCGGTCCTCCACCAGCTCGCCGCAGTCGTCCAGCAGGACGGTGCCGTGCATCTGTCCGCAGGCGCCAATGACCGCAATCTGCGTAACTGTTTCAGGATAGCGGTAGAGCACCTCGCGTATGCATTCGCAGGCGGCCCGCCACCATAGAGAAGGGGCCTGTTCTGACCAGCCCGCACGCGGCGTGGTCTGCTCATACTCCCTTTGCGCAAAACCGACCATCGTGCCATCAACGCGCAAAATAGCGGCGCGGGTACTGCCAGTGCCAACATCAATCGTGAGTATTTTATCTTTCATCACTGACTCCGGTGACGTTTTATGGCGGGCCATCAGGCCCGCGGTCTCTCAGTTTAATCGGCGTTCAGCTCGGGAAAGCGTTCCGGGTGCTGCTCCAGTTCAGTCAGCACTTTGCTGACCGCGCCGTGACTCATGCCAAAGCGGCGGACGCCAAGCTGGTAAAGCGCGCGCACCGTTGCCAGATCGCGAATGCCTCCTGCGCCTTTGATATCGATTCGGCCTTTAAGCTGGTCGGCAATGATGCTGACTTTTTCCACCGTCGCGCCGGTGGGCGCCCAGCCGGTGGAGGTTTTGACCCACTTCATCCCCACCTCTACGGCGATATCGCACACGCGGCGAATCTGCTCCTCATTGAGATAGTGCGTTTCGAGGATCACCTTCGCCGGTACCGGCGCGGCGGCGTCCACCACGCGGCGTAAATCTTCGCGCACATAGTCATAATCGCCGGATAACACTTTGCCGATGTTCACCACCATATCGACTTCGCGGGCGCCATCGGCAATCAGCTGCCGCACTTCCTGAACCTTGGTATCAGTAGCATGCCCGCCGCCGGGAAAGCCGACCGGCCCGCCGATCATCACCTCTCCCGTACCCTGCTGCGGCAGCAACGTACTGAGAAACCGCGTCCAGCAGGGCAGCACGTGGACGGAAATAATGTTGTAGCGGGCGGCCAGCTCAGCGCAGGCGCGAACGTCCGCTTCGGTACTGGTGGCCTGGACTGCGCTCAGGTCGACTAAACGTGCAAAACGACGGGTTGTTTCATTCATGGTTTCATCCTGCTCTTTGTTTTTAATTACTTTCATTTAATGCTGTTAATCGGCTTAAATCCATTTAAAAACGCATCAAATGAAAATAACGTGATCAAATTAGCATTTTTTTATTTTCATTTGTTTTTAATTAGCAGGCAAGAAATGAACAGTGCCCTCGCAGAGCGGGCGTAAATGGTCATAAACGGGCGCAAAGGCAATGTTGCATTTATTTTTGTTTGTTTTTGTTTATGCCTGAATAGCGGGCGAGATAGCAAAAACGCTGGCGGCAGTGCAGCCGAAATGCGTGCGCTATCACACTGTCCGGCAGCGAAAAGCTCGCCTTCGTCGGACATTCCCGAGGTCTCAACGCCCTGCGCTAGGGAAAGGTAATCTGATTATGTACTTCAGGAGAGAGCTATGTTGCCGCTGGAACGTCATCGTTTGATTGTTGAACTGCTGGGCCAACGCGGCGTGATGCGGGTGAATGAGATTGCGCAAGCGACTCGGGTCTCAAGGGAAACGATTCGCCGCGATCTGAGCGTGCTGGAACGGAAAGGGATCTTAAATCGGAGCCACGGCGGAGCGCTGGCGGCGGAAAACCCGCTGCCGACGACCCGAGCGGCAGCGTCCGCCCTGCCGGTCGAAGATAGCCAGGGAAGCTTTCAGCAGAGAACGCTGCTGCACAGCGAAGGCAAAATGCGCGTTGCCCGTAAAGCGCTGCAGTTTCTGCAGCCGGGAAAGACCATCATCCTGGACGGCAGCAGCACCAGCTGGTTTTTGGCCCGGCAGATGCCGGAGATGGCGCTAACGGTGATTACGCCCTCCATCCGCATCTTGCAAACGCTGATGAGCCGACGCTCGTTGCATCTCGTAGGACTGGGGGGCGATTTTTCCCCGACCGAGGAGTCGTTCTTCGGTGAAACCGCCTCACGAACGCTGCGCGAGTACGCCATCGATACGCTCTTTTTCTCCTGCCAGGGTCTGGAGCGCGATAGCGGTTTATATGCGGGTACGGAAGCCCACGCCGCCCTGCTGAAACAGATGATGCTGGCCGCCCGTCAGACGGTGGCATTAGTCGACGGCAGCAAGCTGGGGCGAACAGGCGTCGCGCGGATCGGCGGCTTAGGCGAACTGGACTGTTTAATTACCGAAAAGTTTGCCGATCCGCTGCTGGAAAAAGAGATGACCTGGCATAACGTCGGCCTACAAATCGCCTGAGTACGCCGTCATGACGTGACGGCCAATACGCGCAATGTCGAAACGCCGCTTCATGCGGCAGGGCCAGACTTTGCCTGAAATCAGCCACTACCGGAATAAATGAGGCCTTATGCGTTATTACCTTTCTCCCTCGCTCATGTGCATGGACATGATGAAAGTGACGGAACAGCTGCACTTTTTAAACGGCAAAGCCGACAGGCTGCATGTCGACGTGATGGACGGCCACTATGTCAAAAATCTGGCGCTATCGGCCAGCTTTGTGACGCAGATTCGTCCCTACACATCGCTTCCCATCGATGTCCACCTGATGGTCGAAGAGCCCGCCTCGTTTATCCCGGCGCTAATAGAAGCCGGCGCTGACGCTATTTCACTGCATCCGGAAACCATCTGCCGGGAAGCCTTCCGGCTCATCAATATGCTTCGCCAGGCGGGGAAAGCGGTGGGCATGGTGCTCAATCCCGCCACGCCGGTTGAGAGCATCCAGCACTATCTGCATCTGCTCGATAAGGTCACGGTGATGACCGTCGATCCAGGCTATGCCGGTCAGCCTTTTATTCCCGAAATGCTCGCCAAAATCGCGCAGCTTCATCAGCTAAAAGAGACCCGCGACCTCCACTTCTTGCTGGAAGTCGACGGCTCATGCAACCGCACCACCTACCGTGAGCTGCTGGACGCCGGAGCGCAGGTATTGGTGATGGGCAGCAGCGGCTTATTCCGCCCGGATATGCCGCTCGAGCAGGCCTGGGAAAAAATGTCCCGCGATCTGTCCGCCGCGCTGCACTCCCCCGAGCGCGTATAAAGGAGCGAATGATGTCAGGAAAAGTCTGCGTTTTTGGTTCATTCAATTTCGACATGGTGGCCAGAGTGGAGCGCTTTCCGGTACCGGGCGAGTCGTTAGTGGCCTGCGGGAGTATGACCAGCGCCGGCGGAAAAGGGGCGAACCAGGCCACCGCTGCGCTAAAAGCGGGAGCGAATGTCCACTACATCGGCAAGATTGGCAATGATACCTTCGGCCATTTTGCCCGCCGCCATCTGAAAGGCGTGGGGTTTAACGCCGTGACGCTGCTGGTCGCCGAAGATATCCCCACCGGCAATGCGCTGATTTATGTGGCCGGCAACGATGCTGAAAACATGATCGCCGTCGATCCCGGCGCGAATATGACGGTGAGCGATGATGAAATCGCCGGCTGCGTCCCCGCTATCGGCTGCGCGGATGTGGTGCTGGTTCAGTTGGAGAACAATCTTTCCGCGATTGAACGGGTCGTTGACGCCGCTAAAGCAGCCGGGGCCTTCGTGGTGCTCAATCCCGCCCCCTGGCAGCCCGTTGATAACGCATTTCTGAGTAAAGTGGATTTGCTTACCCCGAACGCGACGGAGGCCGGGTTAATGACCGGGTGTCAGGTCGATAGTCTCGCGGCCGCGGCCGAGGCCGCCGATACGCTGCATGCTCAGGGCGCGCGCAACGTCATTATCACCCTTGGCGCAAAGGGCGCCCTGCTGAGCGAGCAGGGCGTGAAATCCCCTATCCCGTGCTTTCCTTCTCATCCCCGCGATACCACCGGCGCGGGCGATGCCTTCAACGGCGCGCTGGCGGCGCGGCTGGCCTGCGGCGAACCGCTGCATACCGCGGCCCGATTTGCGGCGGCCTATGCCGCCGTCAGCGTCGAAAAGCAGGGCGCGTCATCCTTACCTGACTACGAAGAGGCACGAGAACGGCTTTTGCGTGCCGCCTCTGATTATGAAATGGCATAAACCCTACTGTATAAAAACCATTAAGAGGATAGCTCAATGAGTACGTTAATAACGGATAAGGTCGATAAAGCGGCGGTCCACAATGAAAAACTGGATACCAGCGCGTATTTACCGCACACCCCCTGGCTGCAATTTTTACTGGTCTGTTGCCTGTTTGCGCTATGGGGCATGGCGGGCAACCTGAATGATATTTTGATCGCCCAGTTTAAAAAGGGCTTCGATTTAACGGATACCCAGACGGCGCTGGTGCAGTCGATTTTTTTCCTCGGCTACTTTTTTGTCGCCCTGCCTGCGGCGGCGCTGATTAAGCGTTATTCCTATAAAGCGGCGATTATTATTGGGCTGTGCCTGTACGCTCTCGGCTGTTTCCTGTTCGTTCCGGCCGCGCAGATCATGACCTACGGCGCGTTCCTCGCCTGCCTGGGGGTGATCGCCTGCGGACTCTCTTTTCTGGAAACGTCGGCAAACACCTACTCAAGCCTGCTGGGCCCGATTCAATCCTCCACCCAGCGCATTAACTTTTCGCAGATCTTCAACTCGCTGGGGGTGATTTCCGGCGTGCTGATTGGCCAGGTGATGGTGTTTGGCGAAAACGATCCGAGCCATGAACAGCTGCAGGCGATGCCCGCCGCCGCCGCGGACGCCGCGCGCCATCAAATGGTCGGCCAGGTGGTCGGGCCCTATCTGATTATCGGCTCCGTGCTGGTGGTGCTGGCGCTGGTGTTCGTGTTTATTAAATTCCCGTCGTGCAAGGGCACGCCGTCACAACAGCAGCAGATCCCGACAGAAAGCATGGGGTCAACGCTGAAACGCCTGTTTGCTATCCCGCGCTTTCGCCTCGGGATCCTGTCGCAGTTTTTGTACGTCGGCGCCCAGGTTGGCGTATGGAGCTTCACGATCCGCTTTGTGCAGCTCGTGCAGCAGGGCACCAGCGAGCACTCCGCGACCTACTGGCTGCTGGCTTCTCTGGTGATTTACGCCGTGGGTAAAACCGTCGCCACCTGGCTGATGAACCGCCTCAATCCGGCGCTGCTGCTCGGCACCTTTGCCCTGGCCGCCACCGCCCTTTTATTGGTTGCCGTATTCAGCAGTTCAATGCTGGCGGTCTATGCGCTCATTCTGGTCAGCTTCTGTATGGCGCCATGCTGGCCGACCAACTTTGGCCTGGTCATTAAGGGCATGGGGAAAGATACCCAGACCGCAGGCTCGATCGTAGTGATGTCGATTATCGGCGGGGCCGTTATTCCACTGGTGATGGGCATTATCTCGGATATGAACGGCGGCAATATGCAAATCGCCTTTATCGCTCCGCTCCTGTGCTTTGTGTATGTCGCTTTCTACGGTTTCTGGTGCGTGCGTAAGGGGGTATAACATGCGCGAACTTATCAACACGATTGCTCATATTGGCTATCAGGTCAGCGACTTAACGCATTCGCTTGCCTTCTATGAACCACTGGGCTTTCAGCGCCAGCAGCGGTTTAGCAAGCCGTCGCCGCAGGGCACTATTGAAGTCGCGTTCCTGGAAATGGCGGGCGCCGTCCTCGAGCTGTATCAGCTTCCCGCAGGAACGCCCTTTGACGCTCCTCGCTGCGGTATCGATCATCTGGCGCTGGAAGTCCGCGACCTGGATGCGGTGCAGCAGCGGCTGGCGGCGCTCGGCTATCCGCTCGATGAAGGGCCGATTGAGGAAGAAAATGTGCGCTTCCTGCTTATTCGCGGCCCCGACGGCGAACGGCTCGAGTTCGATGCCTTTAAACGCTAAGCGGCAGGGCTGATCCCTTTCTTCCTTTTAGGCCCGGTTAATACGGGTCTAAAAGCGGGCTTCCTCAGGCTTTACAAAAGCCTGTCTGATTCCAGTATTTCTCCCCCCTATCCGGCCTCTCCTGCCTATTGTGCAATGTTACAAAATTGCTTCCGTTTTGTTGATTTTCTATTGTGAGCCATTCGGCAATTTCCTCTCCTGAATTTCCCCAGACTACTTCCAGTCAATACGCAATATCAGGAGAGACAAATGAGCAGCACCTCCGCCGACTTCCAGAATCTGTACCAGGCCCTGAGCCGCAGCGCCGCCCGTAGCCCGGATGCGCTGGCGCTGGCGTTTGAGGATCGGCGCTATCTGTACCGCGATTTTCACCTGCGGGTACAGCGAGCGATGGCGCAGCTTGACCGCATCTGGTCGCTGCGCAAAGGCGATCGAATCCTGCTGGCCTGGGGGAATCATCCCGCTTTTTGCGAAGTCCTATTTGCCGCGCTGGGTCTGGGCATCGAAGTGGTGCCTTTCAGCACTAAGCTTAAGCAGGCCGAAAGCGAGGAGCTGGTGGGCCATATCGCCCCGCGGGCCGTGCTGTTCGATGCAACCGTGCAGGACTGGCTGAAACAGACTCCCGACGCCCTCTGCGTTTCGCTCAGCGAATGGCAGGCGCTCTCTCTTCCCGATCCGCTAACCTGTTTGCCGACCCCGGTTAACCGCGATGATACGGCGGTGATGATGTTTACCTCCGGTACCACCGGAGAGCCGAAAGGGGCGATTATCACGCACCACAACCTGCTCTGCGCGATTGACGCTTACGCGCAAAAACTGAATCTCACCGCCGCGGATAGCACCATTCTGGCGGTGCCTATCTATCACATCACCGGCCTGTCGGCGCTGCTGGCGCTGTTTATTAGCCTCGGCGCGAGCCTCTGGCTACAGCACCGGTTTAACGCCCCGCAGGTAATCAACACCCTGCGCGAGCAGAACATTACCTTTCTGCACGGCTCGCCAACCATTTTTATCCTGCTGTGCCAGGCTGCGCGCGAGCAGAGCGCCAGCCATCCAGGCGATTTCCCCGCGCTACGCACGATTGCCTGCGGCGCGGGCCACCTGAGCGACGGACTGATCGCTGAGCTAAAAACCCTGTTTCCGCATACGGCGATTCAGCCGATCTACGGTCTCACCGAAACGACCTCGCCCGCCACCATCTTTCCAGGCGATGTCTGGGGCAGCGATAAATGCGGCAGCTCGGGGCAGGCGATCCCCGGCCTCGCCATTGCGATCCGCAACGATCGCCAGCAGCCCCTCCCCGCCGGCCAAATCGGGCATATCTGGCTCAAAGGCGATGTGGTGATCCGCGAATACTGGCAGCACAGCGAACGACGGCCGAGCTGCGATGCGCAGGGCTGGTTTTGTACCGGCGATCTGGGCTATCTCGACGACGAAGGCTGGCTGTACATCAAAGACCGCAGCAAGGACATGATCAATCGCGGCGGAGAGAAGATCTACTCGCTGGAGCTGGAGAACATCCTCTCTACCTATCGGGGAGTGCGGGAAGTTGCCGTGATCCCGACCCCCAGCCCGGTCTATGGCGAAGAGCCGGTGGCGTTTATCGTGCCGGACGGTCAGCACCACCTGACCAGCGAAGAGATCCTCGGCTGGCTGAAGGTCAAAATCGCCCGCTTTAAGCTGCCGGCGCGCATTATTTTCACCCGCGTTTTACCGCGTACCCATAACGGAAAAGTGAGCAAGCAGCAGCTCAAAGCGCGCCTCGCGGAATCCATCATCACGCTATCAACGGAGGATAAAAAGTGAGCAGCAAATTTATCGACGCCCATCAAGCGGCGCAGCGGGTCGCCAGCGGCGACACCGTCTGTACCGTCGGGATGACGCTTATCGGCGCGGCGG
Source organism: Klebsiella sp. MBT K-1 (assembly GCF_002556465.1). Taxonomy (NCBI): domain Bacteria; kingdom Pseudomonadati; phylum Pseudomonadota; class Gammaproteobacteria; order Enterobacterales; family Enterobacteriaceae; genus Klebsiella; species Klebsiella sp. MBT K-1. The sequence continues at coordinate 137,332 of NZ_PDEL01000013.1, forward strand.
AGTCCATTTTAAGCGCTATCGAAGCGCGCTTTCTGACCGCGGGCGAACCGCGCGATCTGACGCTGCTGCATGCCGCTGGGCAAAGCGATCGCCAGCGCGGTATCCAGCACTTCGCCCATCCGGGTATGGTGACGCGCCTTATCGGCTCGCACTGGGGCCTGGCGCCGCGCTGGATGGCGATGATCAACAACAACGAAGTGGAAGCCTGGTGTCTGCCGCAGGGGCAGATCGTTCATCTCTATAGCGCGATGGCCGCCGGACTTGCGGGGAGGCTTTCCCCCGTCGGGCTCGGTACCTTTGTCGATCCGCGCATGGAAGGCGGGCGGATGAACGCCCGCACCCGCGAACGGCCCGATCTGATCGAGCACGTGACGTTTCGCGGCGCCGAATATCTGTTTTACCCGGCCATTCCCCTGGACGTGGTCATTGTGCGCGGCACCCATGCTGATGAAGACGGCAACCTCACGACCGATGAAGAGGTGATGAAGCTGGAAGTTCTGCACGCGGTTCTCGCCGCCAGACGCTATGGGGCGAAGGTGCTGGCGCAGGTGAAATATCGCGTGGCGAAAGGCTCGCTGCATCCGAAAAGCGTCACCGTTCCCGGCAACCTGATTGACGCCATTGTGGTGTGCGAAGAGCCGCAGACGGATCACCGCCAGACCTCCAGTTGGGACTTCGATCCGGCGCTGTGCGGCGATATCCAACTGCCCGCCGCGCAGAGCGCGCCGCTGCCGCTCGACCTGCGCAAACTTATCGGGCGGATAGCCTGCCGCTATCTGACGCCCGGCTGCGTCATCAATCTCGGCACCGGCATTCCCAACGACGTTATTGGCGCCATCATTCACGAAGAACGGCTCGGCGAGCAGGTCACCATCACCGTGGAGTCGGGGATCTACGGCGGCCAGCAGGCGGGCGGCGTTGATTTCGGCATCGGTCGTAATCTGAGCGCGATGATAGGCCACCAGGATCAAATGATCTATTACAACGGCGCGGGAGTCGATATCACCTTTATGGGCGCCGGCGAGATGGACCCGCACGGCCACGTCAACGCTACGCGGCTCGGCGCATCCTGCCCCGGCGCGGGCGGTTTTATCGACATCACCCAGAATGCCCGCCACGTCGTGTTCTGCTCCTCTTTTACCGCCAAAGGGCTGGAGATCGCCTGTGAACAAGGGGCGCTGCATATCCGCCGCGAAGGCGAGGTACGTAAATTCGTCGCCGGGGTTAATCAGATTTCTTATAACGGCGAGCTGGCCCGCGCCAAAGGACAAACCATGCATTACGTCACCGAACGGGCGGTTTTCGAACTACGCCCGGAGGGGCCGGTGCTGACGGAAATCGCCCCCGGTATCGATCTTGAGCGCGACATCCTGGCGCATATGGATTTTCGTCCGACGATCGCCGCGGATCTTCAGGTTATGGACAGCCGCTTGTTCACCCCGCAGCCCTGCGGCCTCGCGGAACATCTGTCCCGGAATTCATCCTCTGACTCACAAGGAAATTAGCTATGAAACTTGCCAGTAAAACCGCCATTGTCACCGGCGCCGCGCGCGGTATCGGCTTTGGCATTGCTCAGGTGCTTGCGCGGGAAGGCGCGCGCGTAATCATCGCCGATCGCGACGCGCACGGCGAAGCCGCCGCCGCGTCCCTGCGCGAATCGGGCGCACAGGCGCTGTTTATCAGCTGCAATATCGGTGACAAAGCGCAGGTCGAAGCGCTGTTTTCCCAGGCCGAAGAGGCGTTTGGCGCGGTGGATATTGTGGTGAATAACGCCGGAATCAACCGCGACGCCATGCTGCACAAACTCTCCGAAGCGGACTGGGACACGGTGATCGATGTCAATCTGAAGGGCACTTTTCTCTGTATGCAGCAGGCCGCCATCCGTATGCGCGAGCGCGGCGCGGGCCGCATTATCAATATCGCTTCCGCCAGCTGGCTTGGCAACGTCGGACAAACCAACTATTCGGCGTCAAAAGCCGGCGTGGTGGGGATGACCAAAACCGCCTGCCGCGAACTGGCGAAGAAAGGCGTCACGGTCAACGCCATCTGCCCGGGCTTTATCGATACCGATATGACCCGCGGCGTCCCGGAAAACGTCTGGCAAATCATGATCAATAAAATACCCGCGGGTTACGCCGGGGAGGCGAAAGACGTTGGCGAGTGCGTGGCGTTTCTGGCGTCTGACGGCGCGCGCTATATCAACGGTGAAGTGATTAACGTCGGCGGCGGCATGGTGCTGTAAGGAGAAAAACGATGACACAGGCTAATGATATTGTGGTTGTCAGCGGCGTCCGTACCGCTATTGGCACGTTTAACGGCAGTCTTAAGCATACCCACCAGCATGACCTCGGGGCGGCGGTTATTCGCGAAGCGGTCAACCGCGCCGGACTTGCGCCGCAGGATATCGACGAAACGATCGTCGGCAACGTCGGGCAAATCGCCGAAAGCGGTTTTATCGCCCGCATCTGCCAACTGCGGGCGGGGATCCCACAGGAGAGCACCGCGTATTCGGTTAACCGCCAGTGCGGATCCGGGCTCCAGGCCCTCGCGGACGGCATGATGCAGCTGCAAAGCGGCCAGGCCGAGGTGGTCGTCGCCTGCGGAACGGAAAATATGACCCAGCTCCCCTACTACCTGCGTAAAGCGCGCGATGGCTATCGCATGGGCCACGGCGAGCTGGAAGATGGGCTGATCTCCATTCTCACCTGGCCGGAAGGGCCTTATCACAACGGCATCACGGCGGAAAACGTTGCGCAACGTTTCGGTATCACCCGCGAAGCGATGGACGATTTCGCCTGGTCGAGCCAGCAGAAGGCGCTGAAGGCGATCGCTGAGGAGCGCTTCCGCGAGCAGATTCTGGCTCTTGAGGTGCCGGACGGCAAAAAAGCGACCCGCCTGTTCGCGACCGATGAACACCCGCGCGACACCCCGCGCGAAAAGCTTGCCGCGCTGCGTCCGGCATTTAAAGCCGACGGCGTGGTGACGGCGGCCAACTCCTCCGGCATTAACGACGGCGCGGCCGCGCTGGTGATGATGACCCGCCAGCAGGCGGAAAAGCGCGGCCTCACCCCGCGTATGCGAATTCGCGGCTGGGCGGTTGCCGGCTGCGGCGCGGAGATTATGGGGTTTGGTCCCTCTCCCGCGACCCGACGCCTGATGGACCGTCTCAATATGGATGTTCACGCCATCGATTTAATTGAACTCAATGAGGCCTTCGCCGCCCAGGCGCTGGCGGTGATGAACGATCTGCGTCTCGATCCGGCCCGCGTCAACGTCAACGGCGGCGCGATCGCTCTCGGCCATCCGGTGGGCGCCAGCGGTGCGATCCTGCCGGTCAAACTGATGTATGAAATGGCGCGCAGCGGCGCGCGCACCGGTCTGGTCACCATGTGCATCGGCGGCGGCCAGGGGATTTCTATGCTGTTCGAGCGCGAAGGCGCTTAGGAAAAGACGGCCCGAAGTGGGGCTTCGGGCCGGGCGTCGTTCGGGTCAGCACCCGGCGACAACCTGTGAGCTGACGAACGGGATCGACGCGATCCCGGCAAGGCTTCTGACCACGAATACGGGGAAATAATAACCATGTCCGCAATAAATGAAAAGGCGGTAAACGGGACGCAGCTACAGCGCACCCATAAAAAGATCTACCGCCATTTGATGCCGCTACTTATCGTGGCGTACATCATCAGCTTTATTGATCGTACCAATATTGGCATGGCGAAAGCGACCATGTCGGTGGATATCGGCCTTTCCGCAACCGCATTCGGCCTCGGGGCCGGGTTGTTTTTTCTCACCTACGCGGTGCTGGAGATCCCCAGCAACCTGTTTTTAACCCGGATTGGCGCGCGGCGCTGGATCGCCCGCATCATGATCACCTGGGGGATCATCTCCTGCGGTATGGCGTTCGTCACCGGGCCTACGTCCTTTTACGTGATGCGCCTTTTGCTCGGCGCCGCCGAAGCGGGGCTGTATCCGGGCATTATTTACTACCTGACCCTCTGGTTTGGCCGTGAAGAGCGCGCTAAAGCCACCGGCCTGTTCCTGCTGGGGGTCTGCCTGGCCAATATTATCGGCGCGCCGCTGGGCGGATTGTTATTAAGCCTTGATGGAATGTCCGGCTGGCACGGCTGGCAGTGGATGTTCTTTATCGAAGGGCTGCCCGCGATAGCGCTGGCGTTCGTCGTCTGGCGCAGGCTGCCGGATAAACCCGCCGACGCCCGCTGGCTGGACAGCCACGACGTACAGGCAATCACTGCGGTGCTGGAGAAAGAAGCCGAGGAGACGCGCCATACGCCAAGCCGCTTTTCCCTGAAAACCGCGCTCACCACCCGCGTATTTTTGTTGCTGGTGCTGATTTACTTTACCCACCAGTTCTCGGTTTACGGCCTGAGTTATTTCCTGCCGGGGATCATCGGAAGCTGGGGCCAGCTTACCCCGCTGCAGATCGGTCTGCTGACCGCCATCCCGTGGGTCGCCGCCGCCGCTGGCGGGATCCTGCTGCCGCGTTTCGCCCGGACGGAACAGCGTTCGCGCAGCATGCTGATGGCCGGGTATCTGGTCATGGCGACCGGCATGGCGATTGGCGCGATTGCCGGCCACGGCGTGGCGTTGCTTGGCTTCTCGCTGGCCGCCTTCATGTTCTTCGCCATGCAATCCATCATCTTTAACTGGCTCCCCTCGATCATGAGCGGACATATGCTGGCGGGCAGCTTCGGACTGCTTAACTGCCTCGGATTGTGCGGCGGCTTTCTCGGGCCGTTTATCCTCGGCGCGTTTGAGGACCGCACCGGCGCGGCGACGTCCGGCTTATGGTTCGCCGTCGCGCTACTGATTGTCGGCGCGCTGGCATCTCTGTTGATTAAAAGTTCGTCATCCTCTACCCCCGCCTCGGCAAAACAGGCCCGCGGCGAAAACGCTTAATCAGGAGCGCCTTATGCGTATCGAAGTGTTACTGGATTTAAAAACTCGCCTCGGCGAGAGCCCTGTATGGGATATCGAGCAGCAACGTCTTTGGTGGGTAGATAGCCTCGACGGGCGCCTGTTCGCCTGTAACGCGCAGGGCGGCGCGATTAAGAGCTGGGACGTGCGGCAGAAAATTGGCTCTTTCGCCCTGCGCCAGAACGGCGAAGGCGCGGTGGTAGCGCTACAGAATGGCGTTCATCTGCTCGACTTCGCCAGCGGCGGGCTGACGCTGCTGCACCATCCGGAAGCGGACCGGCCCTTTAACCGGCTCAACGACGGTAAAGTCGATCGTCAGGGACGCTTTCTGTTCGGGTCGATGGATATGCGCGAAGAGGAGCCAAGCGGCGCGCTATATCGCCTGGACGCCGATCTGTCACTGCACGTGCTGAAGAAAAATATCATCGTCTCTAACGCCCCCTGCTGGAGCCCCTCCGGCGAAACGTTCTACTTTGCCGATACCTGGACGGGCGAAATCTGTGCCTGGGACTACAACACCGCGACCGGCGATCTCTCTGGCGAACGTGTCTTTTGCCACGTCGATCGCAGCGAAGGTGGCGCGGCGGATGGCGCCACCGTGGACAGCGAAGGCTATCTGTGGAACGCGCTGGTCTATGCGGGCAAGCTGGTGCGCTACACGCCGGAGGGCGAGGTCGATCGCATCATTGAGATGCCGGTGAAAAAAGTCACCAGCGTGATGTTCGGCGGCGAAAACCTCGACGTGCTGTACGTCACCTCAATGGCGCAGCCGCCGCTACCGCGCTTCCCGGAAGATAATCAGCTACGCGGCAGCCTGTTCGCCATTTACGACCTGGGCGTCACCGGCGTAGCGGAACGGCGCTTTGCCGGTTAAACGAATATCCGGCTCGCCGCGATAACAATAATACCCGGCGAACCCACTCTGACCCTGATACCTGGCGGCGCGCGCCATGCTGTCGCGACGCCGCGGAGTAAACACGACTATGACAACAATCAATCAAACACCTGCCGGCGAACAAGGCGCAAAAAAGCGGCTGATACATCGTTTCTCCTGGGTTTCGCTGCTGGTTTGCTGGCTAATCTGGGTGCTTAACGCCTACGACCGCGAGATGATCCTGCGCCTTGGCCCGGTCATCTCTAAGGAGTTCTCGCTCTCGCCGGAACAGTGGGGCAACGTCGTCGCGCTGATTATGGTTGCCCTGGCGGTGCTGGATATCCCCGGCTCCATCTGGAGCGATCGCTACGGTTCAGGCTGGAAGCGGGCGCGCTTTCAGGTACCGCTGGTGCTGGGCTATACCGCCCTCTCTTTTATTTCCGGGATTAAAGCGATCAGCCACGGGCTGACGGCGTTTGTGCTGCTGCGCGTTGGCGTCAACCTCGGGGCCGGCTGGGGCGAGCCCGTCGGCGTCAGCAACACCGCGGAGTGGTGGCCGAAAGAGAAGCGCGGCTTCGCGCTGGGGGTGCATCATACCGGCTATCCGATTGGCGCGCTGCTGAGCGGCGTGGTGGCAAGTCTGGTGCTTTCCGCATTTGGCGAAGGCAGCTGGCGCTACTGCTTCCTGCTGGCGCTGATCGTCGCCATCCCGCTGATGATTTTCTGGGCGAAATATTCCACCGCCGATCGCATCAACACGCTTTATCAGCATATCGATAGCCAGGGGATGACGCGCCCGGCGACCCAGGAAAGCAGCCATGTTGCCAAAGGCGAAGGGATGAAGACCTTTTTACGTACCCTGCGCAACCGCAATATTTCGCTAACGGCGGGCAATACCCTGCTGACGCAAATTGTCTATATGGGCATTAACGTTGTGCTGCCGCCGTATCTTTATCACGTCTCCGGCCTGTCGCTGGCGGCATCCGCCGGGCTAAGTATTATCTTCACGCTGACCGGTACTCTGGGCCAGATAATCTGGCCCTGGCTATCCGATAGCTTTGGTCGTAAACGTACTCTGATCGTCTGCGGTCTGTGGATGAGTATCGGCATTGCGCTGTTCTATTTCGCCACCAATATGCCGCGTCTTATCGCCATTCAGCTCTTTTTTGGCCTGGTGGCCAACGCCGTGTGGCCTATCTACTACGCAATGGCCTCGGATTCCGCCGAAGAACGCGCCACCTCTACCGCCAACGGAATTATCACCACGGCGATGTTTATCGGCGGCGGCCTTTCGCCATTGCTTATGGGCTGGCTCATCCAGTTCGGTGGGGGATGGGAAAATCCGGCGGGTTATATCTACGCCTTCTTTACCATGGCGGGATGCGCGCTGCTGGGGATGTTGTTGCAGCTGATGACCACCGATAAAACGCCGCGCAAAGCGCATTAACGCAGGAGAACGCATGAAGATTGTTATCGCGCTGGATTCGTTTAAGGGCAGCTGTAGCGCGCAGGCCGCTTGCGCAGCGGTCGCACGGGGATTGCGCCGGGTTGACGAGGCGCTGGAGCTGGTCGAAATGCCCGTGTCGGACGGCGGAGAGGGACTGCTTTCGACCCTTGCGGAAAGTCCGCAGCTGAAGGGCGCGAGGTGGCAGCAGCAGCGCTGTACCTCGCCTTACGGCCTCGCCGTACAGGCCGCGTTTCTGATCCTGCCCGGCGAGCGGGCCATTATTGAGATGGCGCAAAGCTGTGGGCTCGAGCTTACGCCGAAAGCGCAGCGGGATGTGCGTCTGGCCAGCAGTTTTGGGCTGGGCGAACAGGTAAAAGCGGCGCTGGATGCCGGTTGCCGGCGTCTGATTATCGGGCTGGGCGGCAGCGCGACCAACGATGGCGGCATCGGTTTCGCCCAGGCGCTTGGCGCACGATTCTTGCGCAAGGACGGCACGCTGCTGCCGGTTCCCGCCGCGGGCCAGGATCTTGCGCATATCCAGCGCATCGATTTAAGCGAACTGGACCCGCGTTTACGACAGGCCGAAATTCAGGCCTCCTGCGACGTCACCAATCCTCTGCTTGGAACCGATGGCGCCACCTGGGTTTATGGCGCGCAGAAAGGGGCGGATGGGGCGGCGCTGAGCGAGCTGGAGGCGGGTATGGCGCACTACAGCCGGCAGCTTACGCAAACGCTCGGCTACGACGTCAGCGAAGCGCCAGGCGCCGGGGCCGCGGGCGGTATGGGAGCTGCGCTGATCGCCTATGCGGGCGGCACGCTGCGTCCGGGCATTGACCTGGTGCTGGAATTGCTAAACGCCGACCGCCATCTTAGCGATGCCGCGCTGACCATCGTCGGTGAAGGCTGGCTCGATCGCCAGAGCGCCTTTGGTAAAGCCCCGGTGGGCGTGGCGGGCAAAGCGGCGCGCCACGGCGTACCGGTTGTGGCCCTTTGCGGCGGGCGCGATGAGAGCAGTCGGCAATTGTATCAACACCATATTGACGCGATGTGGTCTATCTGCCAGCGCCCTATGCCGCTGGCGGAGTCGATGAACACATGCGAACAGCTCCTCGCCGACGCAGCGGAGAATGTTCTACGAACCTTTCTGAGCGGACGGCGCGGAGAGGCACATAAGCGGATAACTGTATGATTATTACGACGGCGCTGGCTAATGAAATTGTCGCCCGGGCAATGGCGATAATTCATCATAACGTGAACGTGATTGACCATCATGGACAGATTATTGCCTCAGGTGAACGTCATCGTATCGGCGAGCAGCATGAAATCGCCCGCGAGGTGATACGCACCGGTAAACGTATTTGTATTAATAACACCGCGGAAGCCGCGCGTTTTCAGAATGTGCATCCCGGGATTAATCATCCCATTATGTATGACGATCGCGTGGTGATGGTGGTGGGCATCAGCGGCGACCCGGCGGCAATAAGCCGCTATGCTGAACTGGCGGTGCTTACCGCCGAACTACTGGTCCGCCAGGCCATAGAGATGCGGGAAACCAACTGGCGACAGCGTCTGCGCGACACCCTGTTTTGTCAGTACCTTGAGCAGGGAGCCGCGCCCGCCGGACAGGAAGCGCTTCATCGCCTGGTGGAGCTTGGCTTTAATTTTAATGCCCCGCTGATGCCGGTTGTGGTGACCGTGCAGGTCGAACAGCACCAGCTAAGCGAAGTATTGAGTACGCTGCTGCGGGAATTCTCGCAGCTGTCCGGGGTAAGAGACGTCATTTTGCTGGGCAGCAATGAAATACTTATCCTCAATATGCTATGCGAACCCCAGGAGACGATGCTGCGGGGCATCGAGTTTGTTCTCAGCAATCAGATCAGCCATTACCATATCGGGATTGGCGTGCAGGCGGACAACGCCCCGGATATTCGCGAGGCTATCCGATTCGCCCGTTCGGTGATTGAGGTGGGGAGCAAAGTGCAGCCGCAGCGACAAATCTACTACTTTCGCGAGATGGCGATGCTCTGCCTGTTCCGGGTGCTGGAAGACAGCTATATGGTGAATTTTTTTATCAATAACGTACGCCAGCTGCTTGAGCATGATTCCGGCGAAGTGCTGCTGGATACCCTGAGCAGCTTTATTGCCAATAACGCCGAGCCGGGCAAAACGTCGCTGCTGTTGGGGATTCATCGCAATACGCTCACCTACCGGCTACAGCAGATTAAAAAGCATATTCAGCTCGATCCGATGGTCTTCACCGACCTGACGCAGCTGGCGGTGTCGGTACACTGCTATCGTCGGCAGAACCCGCGCCAGAGCGAATGGATTGATACCTTAAGCTAGAGAGCGGCGGGTGCTCTCGCCCGCCCTGCAGGGGAAATACCCCACAGCCATGTCCGGGAGGAAGCGGCTCGAACGTTACCGGTCGCGGTGTATCACTCTGAGATCGACGTTTATCAAAATAATAGCGCGCCCGGCGTTTTTATCGCGAGCGGGGCGCCCGTCGCCGATGGCGGGCTTTTCGCCTCATCCCTTCGGCGAAGCTTGCTCGCTTCAGTCGCCATTTCTGTACATAATTTAATCAAATGGCACCTTTCTTGCCTTTTATCTACGTTCCCCGACGGCGGCGTTCGTCGGTCAATATAGATAAAAAGGACAGGAAAATGGCGCAAATGAATGAAAACGTCGCGACCGCACCGGTCTCTCCCTTACGCGATTTTTTCGCGAAACCACGCATCATCGCCAGGCCCGGTTTTAACCGCTGGCTGGTGCCCCCGGCCGCGCTGGCCGTTCATCTCTGCATAGGTATGGCCTACGGATTTTCGGTTTACTGGTTGCCTATGTCGCAGCTAATAGGAGGAAGCGAGTCCTTACAATGCCCCGTCACGATGTCGTTCTGGCAGCAGCTGTTTACCCGCGATTGCGACTGGAAGATCTCCATGCTGGGATGGACCTACACGCTGTTTTTTGTTTTTCTCGGCTGTTCGGCGGCGCTGTGGGGCAGCTGGCTTGAGAAGGTTGGACCACGGCTGGTGAGCTTTATTGCCACCTTGTGCTGGTGCGGCGGCCTGTTGCTATCTAGCGTCGCTATCTATTTCCACCAACTTTGGTTGCTGTGGCTGGGAGCCGGGGTCATCGGCGGAATCGGTCTCGGACTGGGCTATATCTCACCGGTTTCGACGCTGTTGCGCTGGTTTCCGGATAAGCGCGGAATGGCGGCCGGGATGGCGATCATGGGTTTTGGCGGAGGCGCGCTGGTGGGGGCGCCGCTGGCAAACGGACTGATGAATTACTTTGCCGGTCCGGCCGGCAACGGGGTATGGCAAAGCATTCTGGCGCTGGCGGCGATTTATGCGCTGTTTATGCTCGCCGGAACCTTTGGCTATCGTCTGCCGCCCATGGGCTGGCACCCTTCGGGCGAGAAGGCGCAAAAAACGATGCGCAATAATCCCACGATCCAGGTGCACGTCCGCGTCGCCTGCCGTACCCCGCAGTTCTGGCTGCTGTGGATGGTGCTGTGGCTCAACGTCACCGCGGGGATCGGCATTCTCGGTATGGCCTCGCCGATGCTGCAGGAGATCTTTGCCGGTAAACTGCTGTCGCTCGATCTGAGCTGGCATGAGCTGAACGGCGAGCAGCTGAAACGCATTGCTACCATGGCCGCAGGATTTACCGGCCTGCTCAGCCTGTTTAACATCCTGGGACGTTTTTTCTGGGCATCGGTATCCGACCTGTGCGGGCGCAAAATGACCTTTGCGATTATTTTCTGCCTGGGCGCCGCGCTGTACGGGACGTTGCCGCTGGTGAATCACGGCGGCTATATCGCGCTGTATGTCTGCGCGATGTGCATTATCATTTCGATGTACGGCGGAGGCTTTGCCAGTATTCCCGCCTATCTGGCCGACGTCTTTGGCTCACAAATGGTCGGCGCGATTCACGGGCGTTTGTTAACCGCCTGGTCTGCGGCAGGGATCAGCGGCCCGGTGCTGGTCAACTATCTACGCGAGTATCAGCTGACGCACGGGGTCCCGCCCGAGCGCGTCTATGATATTACGCTGATGGTGCTGACCGGCCTGCTGGTGATGGGTTTTATCTGTAATCAGCTGGTGCGTCCGCTGACGGAAGAGCATGCGATGACCGCGGAACAGCAGCAGCAGGCGAAAGGTCTGTACACCATCAACAAGAATGCTCAGCTCACGTGGGAGGCCCGTCCGTCCACGCTGCTGCTAACCGTAAGCTGGGTGGCGGTGAGCGTGCCGCTGTTATGGGGCGTCGGCACCACGTTACAGCAGGCCGTGAAGTTTTTTATGTAGGTTCTTGCAGCCGATGCCGCCCGTGATTCCCTGGCGGCTCTTTATGCGCTTACCGGAGTGCCTGACTGGATATGTTGAAGGATCCTCTCGACCGCCTCTTCGGCGGTCAGTACGGAGGTATCCAGAGTCAGGCTGGCGGCCAGCAGGCGAGCAAGGGTTGATTTCCCGGTACCGGGCAGGCCACCAAAGATCAGTAACATAGAGACGACAGCGTCATGTTGTTTCCGCTGGTGATGATTATTGATGATTTTCCAGCTTACCTGAACACGGATCTTATTCAGTCAGGTATGATTAATATTCAATACTGGCTGAAGCGGCATCAGGAGGCGTCTGCAGATAATCGTCACGTCCAGGGCAACGTTCAGTGATAGTGATCCCGTCCCGCAGGCAATTTACTTAAGCCTTTTGCCCTCATCATCCACCACTTTCTCGCCATCTTCCTTTGCAAACGCGCCCTTTTGCGCGTCAGGAAGGATATCCAGTACCCCCTCCGATGGGCGGCACAGGCGCGTTCCCAGCGGCGTCACCACAATCGGGCGGTTAATCAGGATTGGATGCCGCAGCATGAAATCGATTAACTGGTCATCGGTAAATTTATCTTCCGCCAGGCCCAGTTCTTCATAGGGCTCAACATTTTTACGCAGCAGCACTCGTACCGCGATCCCCATATCGGCAATGAGTTTGACCAGCTCATCGCGTGGCGGTGGATTTTCAAGGTAATGAATAACGGTGGGTTCAGTACCGCTGTTGCGGATCATCTCCAGCGTATTACGCGACGTGCCGCAGGCCGGGTTATGATAAATGGTAACGTTGGTCATTTGTGTATCTCATGACAAAGTGAAAGAGAGACGTAGCGCCAGCGCGGCCAGCGTTACAAACAGTACAGGCAGAGTCATGACGATCCCGGTGCGGAAGTAGTAACCCCAGGAGATGGTCATGTTCTTCTGTGAAAGTACGTGCAGCCAGAGCAGCGTTGCCAGGCTACCAATAGGTGTAATTTTCGGCCCCAGATCGCAGCCAATCACGTTGGCATAGATCATCGCCTCTTTGATCACGCCGGTTGCGGTGCTTCCATCGATAGACAGTGCCCCCACCAGCACGGAAGGCATGTTGTTCATGATGGAAGACAGGAAAGCCGTCAGAAAGCCAGTACCCAGCGTCGCGGCCCAAAGTCCTTTATCCGCCAGCACGTTCAATACCCCTGAAAGGTATTCGGTTAGCCCGGCGTTGCGCAGACCGTAGACCACCAGGTACATCCCCAATGAGAAGATGACGATCTGCCAGGGTGCGCCACGCAGCACTTTGCCGGTATTGATGGCATGACCGCGCTTAGCGACCGCAAGCAGAATGATCGCCCCTGCCGCGGCAATCGCGCTGACCGGAATGCCAAGCGGTTCGAGGACGAAAAAACCGACCAGCAGAAGAATCAAAACTATCCAGCCGGTGCGGAACGTAGCCGGATCTTTAATGGCGTTTGCCGGCGATTTAAGCAGGACCAAATCGTAGGCCGGCGGGATATCTTTGCGAAAGAACAGGTGCAGCGTCACCAGCGTAGCGCCTATGGCGGCAATATCGACCGGCACCATTACCGAGGCATATCCAGTGAATCCCAGCCCGAAGAAATCTGCCGATACGATGTTCACCAGATTCGACACAATAAGCGGCAGGCTGGCAGTATCAGCAATAAACCCGGCAGCCATCACGAAGGCCAGCGTCGTGCCCTTGCTGAATCCTAATGCCAGCAGCATGGCAATCACGATGGGCGTCAATATTAATGCCGCGCCATCGTTGGCAAACAACGCCGCCACCGCTGCGCCGAGCAGAACAATATACGTAAACAGCAAACGGCCACGACCGTTTCCCCAACGAGCTACGTGCAGCGCAGCCCATTCAAAAAAGCCGGACTCATCGAGCAGCAGGCTGATAATAATTACCGCAATAAAGGTCGCCGTCGCGTTCCAGACGATATTCCACACCACCGGGATATCATCGACATGTACAACGCCAGCAATCAAAGCCAGTACCGCGCCCAGCGACGCGCTCCAGCCGATGCCTAACCCCTTCGGCTGCCAGATAACCAGAAAAATGGTCAGGACAAAAATAGCACCTGCCAGTAGCATACCCCTCCCTGAAAATCACATTCGATAAAACATATATGTTACGGCAAATTTTTAAAGGCAGAACGCTTTACCGCTTCCAGAACAGTTTGCTGATGCCAGCTTGCGGGCGATGGCCTGTACGATCTCCTGTTGGCTTAACCAGGCCTGCGCTATTACCTGTGCCGCCCATGCAGGCATATGCGGTGATAAGCGATAGTGCACCCACTTACCCTGCTTGCGATCCAGCAATAATCCGCTTTCCCGCAGCATAGCCAGATGGCGGGAGATCTTGGGCTGCGACTGATCCAACGCCGCACAGAGATCGCACACGCACAGTTCCCCCATCTCTTTAAGCAGCAGCACAATACCCAGGCGGGTTTCATCGGACAGATTTTTGAAAAGCTGTAAGGGTGTTAATGACATCATTCCTCCCGATCGTCGACGGGCAGGATACTCCACAGAGATATAAGTTCAACACCACATATGAAAAATCATATGTGTTAAGTAACAAAAAACAAGAGGCAAGTATGCCAGGCGGGTTAACCAGATCAATTTATAGGGGAAGAGCAGAATTCAGAAGTCTGGAGCGGGCGAAGGGATTAGAACAATCAATGTATTTAATTGAATTTAAACAATTTTTTAAGTTATAAGTGAATTTATACCCCCATACATACCCCCAAAGCAAGGATGCTTGAAATCCCACCTCTTCCCTCGTATTGATAAATCAGCAGATAGCGTGATGATAGCAAAATGCTTTCATACTCAAAGGTAGAAATGCAATTGTTCTAAACTAGCTACGGTTAGTGATACCAAGATAGCGACGAGCCCTCATGATATCAACAATCGTAAGGTAAGGCGCTTGCTCCTGCCAGCTAAATCCCCTTTGGTCGACACGGACCAACTCGTACTTCTCCACCAGAGAATTAACGGCATCGACAAGCGTGATGCCAGCTTCGATATGTCCCTTAATAACAGCTTCATCGCTGAACGGCGTGTCATTTAACGTCAGGCCATAGTGTTGCTCAAGTAGCCGAGCAAGCAGCATTTGCCAGACAACCACGGGCGATGGGTATGGCTGAACAGCCCGCTGGTTTATTGCAGGTAAAGTATTCATGAGTTGTTCTTTAAAAATGAGCACTAAAAGTCGGTTAGCTTTGGGTGGGATAAATGGCGATATAAACGTAACCGCAGGAGCCCAGCGTATCAGCTTCGCAGGTCAGCCCCTTTGCATAGAGCGTAACGCAATGCTGGTGTCGGGGATTCAGTTCGCCGCTGGTAAGCATGAGCTCCACCTGCTTCAGCAGTACCGGGAATGCCTGGTCAAGATGGAGTAAATCCGCTTCATTGAACTGACCTGTTATGCTGGCGCGGTCAGCCAGGTAATGCAGGCGATTACCTTCCTGGACCATACGTGCGCCAAAACAAGGGATGACGTTACGACTCAAGCCCCACCAGGGCTCAGCAGTATCGTCATTCGCTGTCAGTGTCTTATTCGACATCTTAATCTCCTTTTATAAGGTTAATTTAGAGTGACGCTGCGTAGACAAACATAAGGTCCGTTCCGGTCCTGGCGTCGTTCGGCAAAGACAGCCAGAACACCTTTGATATCCTGAACTTCACGACCGTAGTAATGGCAGACGCTTCCGGACCAGCTATATTTCCCGGTACAGAAGCGAAACAATCGGGATTCAGGATGCAGACGATAAATTGCCATCGCCTGACGCTTACTGATAATTTTCATTAGCCTTCCTCTTCTTATAGCCATCCATGCTCAGCAAACGACAACGCTTCACCATCACCAATGATGAAATGATCCAATAGCCGGACATCGACCAGCCCCAGAGCCTCTATAATCCTGGACGTAATAGCTCTGTCAGCTTTACTGGCATCGGTAATGCCAGATGGGTGGTTATGAGAGACGATTACCGCAGCTGCATTATGACGCAGTGCAGATTTCACAATTTCGCGAGGATGGATTTCGGTATGGTTAATCGTGCCGAGGAAGAGCGTTTCATGCTCCAGCAGACGATGTTGATTATCGAGATAGATAACAACAAAGACTTCGCGCTCCTGCTTTGCCAAATAGAGCTGTAACCATTTTTTTGCGAAACTAGCGGCAAGGAACGACTCACTGGGCTGCCGCTGATATTTCTCCAGTAATCGCAGGGCACGACGGATGGTACGTTGCTCATTCATCGGGAAGACCGAAGGTAAATTCAGCTCGGACATGGTGGCTCCTTAAAAGTAAAAGCCCCGTAACAACCAGCTACAGGGCTATAAACAAACACAGAGATATCGTTCATGAGGCGAGTTGCAGCATATTTTCTGCCATCACCCACAGCGCTCGATTCAGCTTCACATCACCATCAATACCTTTAATTGCACGTGTATGTGTGCGTCCTCCTTTTGCATTGCGACCGTTCAAACCACCTTTGATTAGGTTCTCCTGAATACGCTGATAAGTTGTCCAGAGATCTCCGGACTCATCCTGCCAGCGACGAGGGGCTAATAGCTGTGATTCCGTCACGGGCTGATGCTCCTCGCCAAAGCGATATGTCAGTGCAGCTTTTGCCAGTACCTGTTGTGCTGGTGGCGGAAGCATTAGTGACTGCATGGCGTCGCGTTTTTCCTCCACCCTGTCAAACACCCCAAGCACCTCGTAAGCCCCTTCAATAACCTTTTCCACCACGTTGCCCTTATGGGGCACTCGCACCTCTCCAAAGCTCTCGCCGCAAATCAGTCCGTTCTGACAGACCGATCGGAACAGTCCCGGCAGCATCTGGTATGAACTAGAACCGTCATGGCTGTTAAGCAGGATAATTTCCGGCACCTGTTTACCGGTAATCTGCCCTTCGCGGCGCAGACGTAGCATATGTTTGGTGTGTTCCCGCTTGTCGGGGTTACGCACACGGGTCTGGCAGGCAAAGAACGGCTGAAAACCTTCGCGCTGCAGGTTATCCAGCAGAGTGATGGTCGGGATGCAGGTATAGCGCTCGCTGCGCGATTCATGCTTTTCCTCACTGAACACGCTGGGAACATAGTGAGCAAGTTCATCACGGGTTAAGGGACGGTCACGGCGAACAAGGTTCACCGCACCAAAGCGGGATGCTAATCGCATAATTCACTCCTTTGTGTGTTTATCGGTATAAAAAGAAAAGGCCACGCTCCCGAAGGAACATGGCCTTTAACATTAAAAATGGCGTGGCGGATAAGACGTTATTGCCCCATGTATTCAACCCTGGCACCGGTGGCCTTACCATCAGCACCAACGGTCACCACCACCTTATCGTAGGTACGATATCCGGCATTGTAGACCTCATAAACCACAGTATTTCCCTCCACTTTGTAGCTGCCAAAATCAGCGGCCTCAGCCGTGTCACGGTCATACTCTTTCGTGTACGCTTCTTTGGCCGCTTTCATGACTGAGCCTTTGTTAATCTCCGGCGCTCGACTCCCGGTACTGGCAGCAAGGGCAGATACGTATTTCGGGCAGACCGTCATCATGTCCCCACGGGTGAATGTCAGTTGCGCACCAAAGACCTGAAGGGTCGATGTTTCCTGACCTGCAATCGAAGCAATTGCCTTTCTGGCGGCTGCAGGTGCCTGCCCACCTTCAACCTCAACAGCCTTAAATCCTGTTTGCTGGTTGCACAACTGAGATGTGGGTACCAGATTGCCGTTTACACTGATGCGACTCCCCATCAGCTCCTGCGGGCCATTGGGGCAGCCCTGCAACTGACCAAAGATGCCAATGGTGTTGTTTTTCAGCATCACCAGTGCCTGACCATTATCGGTCAGCGTCTGGCACCAGCCGTTTTTCACAGCCCAGTTACCCGCCTGAGCAGAAACCGAAATGGCTGACAAAACAAGTGCAATCACGGTCTGAATTTTCATATGTCACCTTATTAATGAATCAGAAGCGGCAACGGAGGACGCGGTACACAGAACCTGATGCATCTTTGTATCCGGACCATCACGTCAACGTCCCTGTTCGTCGTGCTCATGAACACTTTTGAGAAAGAAATATCCCTTTGCTTTGATAGGTAAAAGCGATCAATAGGGGGCTTATACATCGATATTTTAATAGATAAAAACGATCGATATTCTATTATCGATCGTTTTTACAGATCAATGTACTGTTTTTTGAATGTGGTAATTGAGGGGTAAAGCGGCAGATTTCAGCCAAATACTCGGTCCCATAATGTCGTGGCAAGTTGCACTAATTTTTGTCGGAGACTCCTTAACAGAGCAGTCCAGACAGAAGGCAGGTGGTCAGGATTAATCACCGTGTCAAAAGCCTTACCCGCTGCCTCACCAAACTGCTGCCGTACAGCGGCGTCAGTGTCCGGGGTCTGATGCTCTGGTTTCAGCTGGCAATACACGGCACTGCTGGCCTGTACGGGCAAGGCATGCACCATCAACTCCACCAGGGCGGGCAGGTTATAGCCGGTATGTGCAGAGACAGCCATGACCGGGAAAGAGGACGGCAACTGACCGGCAACCTGCGCACTGACTGAAGCCAGTGAAAGACTTTGCTCAGAAGAAGGTGATGCCTGCCAGGGCTCACCATCCCTGAGGGGTGGAATGCGGTCGGCCTGAGTCAGTACAAACAGGAAACGTGAAGGGTCGGCACCGGCTTCCATCAGTGCCCTGTATGCCGTGATATCCGTTGCCCGAGCACGGTCATCGGCACGCAGTACCCAGATAATCAAATCCAGCTCTACCAGCATCGCCTTATAGAGCGCCAGATACTCCTCGTCGTATTCCGGTGTCTCGCCCACCCCAGGCAAATCCACCAGTGTCATGCTGCGCTCACCAACGGTGAGTAACAGACGCTGGGGTTCCCGGGTGCAGCCCAGCAAATCACTGGTCAGACAGACGGGTTGCTGAAAAAGCGCGTTGCATAATGAACTCTTGCCCGCACCACTTTTGCCCATGATGCCTATCATGGGTTCATAGCGAATCGCCTCCTGGAGGCGGGAAAGAATACGTTCAGCAGAATGCGGGGGTAAGAGATTAAGACAGGTGCGCAGAACATTGCTTGTATCCTGCGGGTCGGGGATTTGAGGCATGATTTACTCCTGTGAAAAAATAGCGCCGGAAAATGGTTAACCGTCTGTTCAAAGGAGTAATATAGGTTTAAATTTTTCTGGAATGAGGGAATATGAAATGGCTAAATGTGTACGAAAAAACTGCAATCGTTTAGTGTCCCCATTACCTGAAGCAAAACGTAAAAGGCTCTGTAAAAAACATTATTTGCGCTTCTGCGAACTGAGTGAGCGCAAGGAAAAAGACCTTGTTTATCGGATTAATAAATATATCCCTCGTAAAATAAAACGATTAAAGAAGGGGCGCATTTACTATTGCGCATTCAATAGCAGGAGGGGATATGTCAGAAAGATATCTTCAATTGAAAATGCTGGATTAATAAGACAGGCCAGAGAGAAGCTTGTATTAATACGAAAAACACCGGCTTGGAGAAACACAGAAAGCTATGTACGCCGTATAAGAATCGGGCCGGATATTCCTGTTTCATTAAATGAAGTAACGGAACTGTATAGTATCTACTCCTGGATTAATTTTTGTAAAAACAGCAAGCTTTATGCAATAAATTATCTTGGTGGCGGCGAGGGAAATTTAAAATTGCAACTTTATAAACTTCCTTCCCCAAGTAAGATAGGAGATTCCTCACACCAACAAAACATTATCACACCTATTACTTTAAAAAACAAAGTAATTAATCAACTCGCAAAAAACCGCAATTCCAGGGGGACTACTAACGTAAAAAAACCACTCAGCCTGTACAAATCTTTGATTGAGTTAGAGGATGAACGGGTTGTGGCATTAAAATTACTCCAATTAACAATTGAGACATCTGTACACCCTCACCAATATAGTAATAATCTACCGTATCTTAGCCCTGGCGATGTCCCTCCATTATTTGGCCTCTTATTAAATGAACTAAAAAGACTGAATGTCGTTGGCGTGAATGATTCGATGTTAAAACTCGCTAAAAAATACAAAAATGAATCCTTTACGTTAGAGTTAATAGCAATTCATGTTATTTTTAACATGGCAAGAAATGGCACCCCCGAAGTTTATTCATTTTTATCAAGTAAGTTTGATAAAAATGGTCATTTGTACAGGTCCGTAATGATTATCTTCATGATGCTTGAGTTGGATTTGGATTCTTATTCTGAATTATTGGGGTTTTACAACTCTTTCTTTAGTACGGATGTAATCAAAATCAAAGATAATATATTGCTATGGGCGTCAGGTAAGAAAGAAACACTCCCTTTTGAATACCAACCTGGAATTTAAAAATTAAAGGTGTCTAACACCAACAAATCTGATAGTGATTGTCATTCTCATTTGTAAATTTCGTTTTTTTAGCATGTGCGAAAAAATCGATCATGGTGGTGAAAGCCTCGTTAGTGCTATGACATAGCTTGCTATGCGCTAAACGCGCAGAGCTGTGAATCTCAACCTTGAGAGGTACTTCTGGAAAATCAACATAGCTTTACACAGTCTAAAATTTGCTTGCAGGCGGCTCGATAGGACTCTCTTAAGTACAACCCTAACAAAGGGCACATACTGAGCATAAAAGATATTAACTGTATTTTTTTACTGTTGAGTACCATGGTGTGAGGTGAATATCCAAGGTACCACTGGGTACCACACATCGCCTCCCGAACTCACACTACATTGCGGGAGCATTTCCATGACAAACAAAACTCATCCGATATCATCCAGCACCCAGACAACCACATCTTTACTGAATGATCAGCTCGTTGATATGACGTTCATCACCGCCTATACAAACATGACAGACAAATGGTTCTACCGATTAATTTCAGAGAATGCGTTCCCTGCACCAATTAAACTGGGTCGCAGTTCACGCTGGCTAAAAAGCGAAGTGGAAAAATGGATGCTGGATAGAATACAAGCATCTCGAGGTTAGAACCTTTAGTGTTGGTGTTTTACACAGGAAGGTTACGTAATTTAATATAGGTTTTTTAATATAATTATACTCACTCTCATTTGTTCTTATATTCACCGCTTACTGTCAATGTCTCTTTTAAACACCCTCGCAAATACTATTGGAACAACCAGCCTCGCCTTTAAAGCAATAATTAATTTAAGTATCAGCTCAGCATTGCCTTAAAGAAAAGTCTTGCATGAAACATCATTAACTTAGTGCTTGCACTGGCCTCTCTCATCATCAGCAGTGGAATAATCATGCTAAAAAATTCAGATAGAAATTTTAATGAAGACTGGTTCCTGGCTTCAGTTCTCAATGCACACATCGATGAAATGATAAACAGATACTCATGCCTTTTGGCATTACGTATGGATTTTTTCTACAAAAAGAAAAGTGCCAGGCATTCACACTTAAATCACCAAACACTTGAACATGATTTGCGTGAACTAATGGAGAAAATGACAAAAGAGAAAGGTGTGGTGGGCTATTTCTGGGTTGTCGAATGGACTGAACGACATAGATACCATGCGCATGTCGTATTCTGGCTGGACAGACAAAAAACACAGCACTCTTATCCCTTTGCCCTTACAGCAAATACACTTTGGGAGGAAATAACGCACCGGGACGGCGTATCGCACCGATGTGAATATCGGCCGCAGTATTCTAGAAATATCAATATACCTGTTCGGTATAACGATCCGGAAAGCATTAACAATATCCGTCATGTTCTGAGCTATCTGGCTAAGGAAGAACAAAAAGAAGGTTTGTGTGCATACGGCTGTAATGACGTTTCTCCACGATCAGCGGCAGGGCGTCCACGTAAGCCAGGCCCCTGATCCTACGGCTACGCAACTGGCTCTGCATCCTGTACAAACCCCGTTATTACGGCGACAAATAATGTCCTCGCGGACATGACTGGACCTGCCGCTGGAACCCTGACGTTCCGACCTGTAGTGAATCAACAATTCCACAACTCCATTTATACCCGGCAGCTCTCCTGTCGGGTATTTCTCATATCTGTCAAACAAGGGACATCAAAAATGAAACAGCCAGAGAACACGATCGCGGTAAAAGTGGCGGAATACCGTTTACACATCACCCGGCTAAGGATCTGCCGGGATAGCCTGGCTGGATGTTGCAGTGATGCCGAGCGGCGTGGCTGGCGTTTGAGAGCTCTTGAGCAGTTAAGTAAAGCCTCACTGCTCTACTGCCGACGGGCAAGTTCTGCCGATACCTGCAAGTTTCAACAGGCCTGTGAAGGTCTCCAGCAACACATCAGCAGAGTTTTACCAGAAGGCCAGTGGTGCGGTGATTTGTTTGGGCAGGGGATGCAGGCAAAATTTTGAGGTATCTGTATGAAACAACAACCGACTAAATTCGCGATCGATGAATGGGGGAATTTGGTCAATGCAGAAGATTTTCGCTATCCCTCATTCTGGAAACTGTACTGCTTCTACTGCAAGAGTCCGGTAGTACTGGTTCTTGCCCCGAACGGGCAGGTATCGCATTTTCTGCATGATGAAACCTTTATGGTATCAGCCGATTTCATGGCATGCCCGAACGTGGAATGTTCCTAACCGCAGTAACCCGCGTCAAAAGCAGAAAACGACTTTTTCGGCCACAACGTCCCCTTTTACACACGCCCCTTATTTCCATTATTGAAAGAGAAATTGATGAACAATTGTGCTGAAAATGAAGCGTTAAAGACGAACTCTGATGGTAACAATGTCATGCTTATTCGTAGAGTGTTGCAGCAGGCGACTGATCATTACCCACGACTGGCTGCGCTGGGGTTTACTCTACAGTATGCGAATTGCCACTCCTGCGACAACGAACAACAAAGTAATGCCCAGTTGCTACGTTTTCACGCTGAAGCCTATTGCAGAATTGGCGAATATTCAAAGAGGCGTATTGAAGCGGGTAAACCATCGCAACCTGCGCTTCTTCGCTGGTTGTGGGAGGCTGAAAGTATTTCAACATGTCGGATGATGATGCTATTCAATTTGGGTGTTTGCAGTCATCCCCGATATGACTCTTCTGCATCGGATGAAATTCAGGAAGTAATGTCATTGCTGGCGGCTGCATGGCGTGAAGTCGAACCGGACGGGGAGTTAAAGGAAATAAAAGTCCATCGGATAGAGAGAAATAAGCCAGCAGATTTCGATAAGCGTTATGCTGAGTTACGAGATACGGCATTGCAAATGGCCTCGCCAGTTGCTTTTGCCAAGAGTTTTCCGACAACGTAGTTATTGCCACCCATTTCTACTGGCATTGCAGTTCGGTAACACTATGAGAATACTGCTTATCGCTGGCCCCAAAAAACCTGCAATAATCTTTTCGATTAATGAATATCACTCATAGTCCCAATCCTCCTGCCTGTGATTATCAACAAGCACAAACCCGTTAACATACCCTTATCTCTTCATGTCCAACGGATCACCATGCTTAATCAACAGGCAAAAACACAGTCAGCTACAGCTAAAAAAACCGGTCTCTCGTTTCTACTCATTCTCAGCGCGTTAATGGCTGTTACTTCGTTATCAACCGACATCTATCTTCCGGCTATGCCGGTCATGGCAAAAGATTTACAGGGTGACGCAGAGCTGACAATCACAGGGTTCCTTATCGGTTTTTGCATTGCACAACTGATTTGGGGACCAATTAGCGATCGTTATGGACGCCGTCTACCGCTGTTTATCGGTTTAGGTCTATTTATCATCGGCTCGGTGGGCTGCGCGTTATCAACAGATATTGTACAAATTGTCTTCTGGCGAGTTTTTCAGGCGTTAGGTGCCTGTACCGGGCCGATGCTGGCTCGAGCAATGATCCGTGACCTGTTTAGCCGCACTCGTGCAGCACAAATGCTTTCGACTCTGATGATCATCATGGCCATCGCGCCGATTGCCGGGCCCCTGATCGGCGGGCAGATGATTAAAGTCACCTCGTGGCATGCCATTTTCTGGCTGCTGGCGATTATCGGGACATTAATGCTGATGTCTTTATTCTGGTTGCCGGAGACATTACCTGCTGAAAAACGCTCGCACGCCTCCGTAACCAGAGCATTTCACAACTACTATGCCTTGCTCACCAACGCCAGATACATGCGATTTACTTTGTGCCTGACGTTCTACTACGTTGCAGCCTACGCCTTTATCACCGGTTCCCCATTTGTGTACATCACATACTTCGGCGTTGACCCGCAGCATTACGGTTGGCTGTTTGCAGTAAACATTGTTGGACTGATGGCGGTGAGCATGGTCAACAGACGTTTGGTTCACCGCTATCCACTGGAAGCGTTGCTCAGGAATGCCGTATTCATCGCCGCTATTGCGGCAATAGTGCTGGCAGTCACCACCGGTCTGGGTATGGGTGGAATTATCGTGATTGTCGGCGCTGTGTTCGTGTTCTTCTCTATGAATGGCATCATCGCGGCGACATCCACGGCTTGCGCTCTGGACGCAGTGCCTAATGTGGCTGGTTCCGCATCGGCGCTAATGGGCGCGTTACAATACGGCAGCGGCATCATCTCTTCACTTCTTCTTGCCCTGTTCAGTGATGGCACACCATGGACGATGGGCTGGATAATTGCGTTGTTTACAGCAGCCAGCGCCCTGATGGCACTGACCGTTCAGATAAAAAAATAAAACGTAGTTATTGATGCCAGACGACACTTTCGTCCAGAGATACCCGCCCTTCCCTGTAACTCAGGAAGGGATGCGTTTTATCTGGGATCCCAAAAGAAATACCGTAAAGCAGCCTGAAACTCTCAGGAACATTTAATATTCGACGCACCGTTTGGGCAAAATAACTCAGCACTGCCTGTGGAACGCCTGCGTAACCTCGAGCTGCCAGAGAAAGCAGGAATGTCTGGGCATACATACCGGCGTCCGAGGCTACGCGAACGTTGTCCCCTACAGCAGGAATGAACAGCAGAGCAACATGAGGCGCGCCGAAAAATCTCACATTACGCTCGACCACTTCTGAGCGACTTAAGTTATCCCCCCGCGCAACGCCCAGTGCCTGATAGTACGAGCGCCCCTGCTCCGAAGCCCGTTGCCTGAATGGCTCGGGATAAGCTTCTTTATCAAAGGTAAAATCAAGACTGTAGTTCCCCGCCCTCAGATCTTCCGTCAGTGCGTGGCTTAATTCACGAAGTTTATCTCCTGCAACAATATGCAGGGACCAGGGTTGAGTATTGCAGTTGGATGGTGCGCATTGCGCTTCGAGCAAAATGTCTTTGAGGATCTCTCTGGGGATAGGAGTTGGAAGAAAGGCTCTTGCCGAGTATCTGTTTTTTACTACCTCACTAAATGTTGGCTCTTGCGAACTCATTTGCTTCTCCGCCTGAAAGTAATTTGAAGTGAATGATTCACTCTATCCAGATCCATCCTGTCACATCAGTCTCATCGTTTTCATTCCCGGTTCCAGATTAGGTCTATGAATTCTATTCATAGCGCCTATTTAAGCAGCGTAATTATCTTTAACCGCAACTTCGTTAATCTGGGTCTATCGCGTGAACACGCAAGCGGAAAATGGCTACAGCTGATGGACATACCCCAGCCTGCGCGGCTGGGGCATCATCGGAGGCTAACTAAATATTCTTATTGAAGAAGACGTCTAACTTTTGCATTGCCTGGTCAACGTATTTGGGCACCCAATACGTCTCGATATGGGTAGCGCCATCGATCAGGAAGAGTTCTTTGTCCTTCGTACCAGTGGCTTTCGCGAACGCGTCTTCAGTCATATAGAGCGTATCCGCTTTTGTACCGGCAATCATCAGCAGCGGTTTATTGATGAGATTGATATGGTCCGTTACGTCAAAGCTCATCAAATCCAGAAGACTGCTGGTGGTGTATTTAAACGTGGAATTCGGGTGCGCGTGGGTTTTCCAGTAGTACTCGTAGCCCTGGCGATACAAGGCAAAAGGTAATTTAGCAATCTGTTCATCAGTCAGGTTGGCATCGCCGGAGTAGAGCTCCTCTCCTCCGGCTGCTTCCTGAGCACGTGCGTCAGAAGCCTGCTGAAGACGCTGCTGGATAGTATCCAGCTGTGAATCCTGCATACCGTTGCGGCGCACAAGGCCTGAATTAAACATGCTGATGGTTGCTATCGATTTGAACCGCTTGTCAGTTTCAGCCGCAACAAGTGAATACCCGCCGCCTCCGCAAATACCCAGCAGACCAAGGCGGGCGGTATCTACACCAGGATACTGACTGATGTAGTCAGCCATGCCGTGAATGTCCTCGATACGATTAGCAGGTTTATCCACGCTGCGCGGCATCCCACCGCTAGCGCCCTGATACGCCGCATCGGCGGTAATCGTGATGTATCCCTGCTCGGCAAGACGCTGAGCATACAACCCGGCGACCTGTTCTTTTACGCCGCCATTAGGATGTGCCACCACTACAGCAGGGTATTTTTTGGCGGGATCGTAGTTAGCAGGGGTATAGACATTCGCAGCAATCTGGATGCCATGCAGATCGTATTTCACGGGATGAATGTTGACCTTGCCTGTGACGTTCTCAGTTATGGCACCGTCATAGACGAGTGTGAATGGATTTTTTTTGTAATCAGCCGCATTGACTGAGGTCACTCCGGCCATTGCCGTGAGTAGCATTGCACTGATAAGCGTGAATTTCATGGTCTCTCCCGATGAGTGTCGGCCTGGTTATACAGGCCCGCAGAATCAAATTTGCAGGCTCAGATTAGGCGGAGAGGGCTGTCAGCATCGTGACAGGGAAATAACATTTTTGTCAGGAAACAGGCTGGGATGGGAAAGCATTTCTGACAGCGCTGTCAGGTAGCCGTCAGCTTTATGTTGGCAATCCAAAGGCAGAATGGTCTCGCTTAAATGAGATTCATGTTCAATTTTCTGAGAAACGGAGCGATCAATGAAAAGACAGAATGCCCCAACAATGCCAGAGCGGCGCAAGCTATTAGTCGCCGGGGCCGGTATTGCCGCCGCCTCGCTGATTCCGCACGTATCAGCGGCGAGCCAATCCTCTCAGGTCGATTCATCCAGACAACCCAGCCAACGCAATGCTGCTCCGGGCAAGCGTAAACTCGGGAAGCTGGAAGTTTCTGCCGTCGGTCTGGGCGTGCAGAACATGAGTCGTAAATACGACACCTCCGTTCCCTGGCGTCCCGAGATGATCAATGTTATCCACCGGGCATTTGATGAAGGGGTAACATTCTTTGACGCTGCTGAAGCCTACGGCCCGTTTGAAGTCGAAAAAATTCTCGGGGAAGGCGTCGCCCCGTTCAGGGACAAAATCGTTATCGCCACCAAGTTTGGCTGGAACATTGACCAACAGACGGGTAAGCGTCTGCCGGGCCTTAACAGCAGACCTGAGCATATCCGACAGGTCGTCGACAATATGCTCAAACGCCTGCGTACCGATCGTATTGACTTACTGTATCAACACCGGGTTGATCCACAGATCCCGATCGAAGATGTCGCCGGTGTGGTGAAAGATTTAATGGATCAAGGGAAAGTCCTGCACTGGGGTCTGTCTGAAATGGGCATCAACACGTTGAGACGCGCTCATGCAGCATTACCCGTTACCGCCGTACAAAGTGAATACTCCATGCTCTGGCGTGGCCCTGAAAAGCAGGTATTTCCGGTGTGTGAAGAACTGGGCATTGGGTTCGTGCCATGGAGCCCACTCGGCGTGCAATTTTTAACGGGCTGGATTGATGAGAGTACCCGGTTCGCTACCGGTGATTTCCGCGCGACAGAAACGCGTTTCTCGCCTGAAAACTTGCCACACAACTTACAGCTGGTTGAACTACTGAAATCCTGGGCAATACGAAAAAATGCGGCACCGGGACAGATTGCTCTGGCATGGCTCCTTGCGCGTAAACCCTGGATTGTCCCCATCCCTGGCACCACCAATAAAGACCATATGCTGCAAAACACAGCGGCTACCGGCGTATCGCTGACTTCCGCTGAGATGACCGAGCTCACCCGCTCACTGGATGCGATCACTATCCAGGGGCAACGTCTGCCGGATGCCGTGCAGGTTTATTCCGATGTTGAAGCACCAATGAAAAGTTAAGAGGAAGTCCCGTTATGCGCCTGTTGTTAGTCGAAGATGAAGAAAAAACGTCAACCTATCTCTCCCGTGCGCTGGGTGAGTCCGGGTTTACGGTAGATGTCTCTGCAGATGGCGCGGAAGGACTGCATTACGCGCTGGAGTTCGACTACGACGCGATAATACTGGATGTAATGCTGCCGGGGATGGATGGTTACCGGGTACTTGAGGGTGTGCGAGCAGCCAAACAGACGCCGGTGCTGATGCTCTCGGCTCGGGGTTCGGTCGATGAACGCGTTAAAGGGCTTCGCCTTGGCGCGGATGATTATCTGCCCAAGCCCTTCTCGCTGATTGAGCTGGTGGCGCGTATTCAGGCACTGGTGCGCCGCCGCGCTACGGATGGCGCAGACATCACCCAGCTGCAAATTCACGATCTGCATCTCGACCTGCTGGCTCGTCGCGTATTTCGCGCCGGAACACGGCTGGAGCTGACCGCGAAAGAGTTTTCCCTGTTGAGCCTTTTGGCCCGGCATCAGGGAGAGATTCTGTCAAAAATGATGATTGCGGAGCAGATATGGGACATGAATTTCGACAGCGATGCCAACGTGGTTGAAGTGGCCATTAAACGACTTCGGGCCAAAGTGGATGCGCCGTTCGATATCAAGCTGTTACATACCGTTCGTGGCATGGGGTATGTCCTCGAAGTCCGGTCCGAATAAATGAAGGGGATAAGCATGCTTAAGCGTTCCATCTCCGTTCACCTGGCGCTGATGTTTGCCTTATCCGCGCTACTGATTGTTTCCGTTATCGGCATCCTGCTCAGAAGCTCCTTGCATGACTCTTTGCAAAAGCAGATGCACAACGAGCTGCTGTTCCGCGAATCATTAATGAGTCCGTGGATCACCGCACAAACCTCTGCTGACGGCTGGTCACTGCTTGCCAATAAATTTACCGTATTAACCAATTCTGAAGGCGAACGCGTTCGCTACTGGATAGTGAGCGATAACCCACGCTTTAGCATGGGGGGAACACCACCGGTAGGTGTTCAGTGGTCTTCTTTGCGGGAAGGCTTTAATAAAGTGCCCGGCGCATCAGAAGGTGCATGCTCGCTGTTTCTGTTAGTGAAAACGATCCCCGCCAACGGTGAGCGGCCTGAGCTGCGCTATGTGGTTGCCATCGACTCCACGCCGTATATGGGCACACTCGATGCGTTCACGCGGACATTGCTGATCATTACCGCACTGGGCGTCGTGATTGTCGCCTTACTGGGATACGTCGTGTCAAGGATCGGTCTTCGTCCCGTTGGGGCGCTCAGTAAACAGGCTCGGCAACTCGCTCCTGGGGACCATGGTCAGCGCCTGAATACCGAAGCATTACCTGACGAATTACAGCAGTTAGCATCATCTTTTAATGGCGTGCTGGAACGGCAGGAGGTCGCCTGGCGGCAGCTCGAAAGCTTTAATGCCGATGTTGCGCATGAACTCCGGACTCCGCTGACTAACCTGATCGGCCAGACGCAGCTGGGGCTTTCGCGCCGACGCTCGCAGGATGAACTGGAAGAGTTACTGGGTTCCAATCTGGAAGAACTTGAACGCATGACGTCTATCGTTAACGACATGCTGTTCCTGTCCCATGCCCATGCGGGTGAACATGCTTCCCAGCTTACGCATGTGTCCCTGCGCGAAGAAACCCTAAAAACAGCGGAGTATGTGGAACCCTCTTTTGCTGAAAAACAGCTCTCTCTCGATGTTCAGGGCGACGTCACCGCGGACATCGACCGACGACTGTTCCACCGTTCACTGGCCAATTTACTGGAAAACAGCGCAAAACACTCCCCCTCCAACAGTACGGTTACGGTGCGGTTAAGCGAAACCGGTCATCAGGCCTGTGTTGAAGTGTCAAACCCGGGCGATCCAATAGCACCAGAGCACTTACACCGGCTTTTCGAGCGGTTCTATCGCGTTGACACCTCCCGGGCCAGGAGTGATACCCATCATGGGCTGGGCCTGTCGATCGTGCGTGCCGTCGCCATTATGCACCGGGGAGATGTCTTTGCCCGTAGTGAAGGAGGCATCAATACTTTTGGCCTCACCTTTGCGCTACAAGCGGATAAAGCGGCAGACAATGCTCAATCCGGTACTGAGCCGGGACCCGGGTTAGCTGACAGAATTGTCAGGGGGGCGTCAGCCTGACGTCATTACCCTCCCGATAAAATCATCGCAGGCAATCCCCTCTTCATTGATAAGGACGCTTTGCATGATCGGACATTTACGTTACCTCGGGCTGTTACTGCCCTTCTTCACATTTTCATCCTGGGCAGCGGAACAAAATCCCGCTGTCCATATCGCCCCCGCAGGAAGTCAGAATGCGGTGTTCGGGCCAGCCGAGAACTTTACCGGTCTTGTCAGGGTTGATCCTCTCTTCAAACCGGATAACGACATCCCTGTTTCCGGGGCTTATGTCACGTTTGAACCCGGCGCTCGTTCCGCCTGGCATACGCATCCGGCAGGTCAGCGGCTGATTGTGACCTCGGGTGTTGGGCTCACCCAGCAAGAAGGCCAGCCGGTGCAGGTTATCCGCGCTGGTGACGTTGTCTCTTGCCCGGCGGGCGTCAAACACTGGCACGGGGCGGCCCCCGGCAGCGCGATGACGCATCTGGCGATAACTGGGATTGTGGATGGCAAAAGCGTTAACTGGATGGAGAAAGTGACAGATGAACAATACCACGCCCATTAAAACATTAGCGGCAGCGGTACTGCTGACCTTTGGTTTTGGTCTCGCGGCACATGCTGCGTCCGTCAATAAAGGAGCCTCAGAAATGAACCACGAACAAACGGTTTCAGATACGCTGTCAGCCAGCCAACAGGCCATCCCGTTGATTGCGGCATCGATGGCCAGCAGCCAGATGGATAAGCTGAATGCAGCCCTGAATCAGGGTCTTGACGCAGGGCTCACGATAAACGAAACCAAAGAGATTCTCGTCCAGCTTTATGCCTATACGGGCTTCCCCCGTAGCCTGAATGCGCTTAATGAACTGATGACGGTCGTCGAAGCACGTCAACAACGTGGTATCAAGGACATTGAGGGTAAAGAGCCGGTTGCGCCGATCCCAGTCGGGGATGAGCTTCGCCGTGTCGGTACCGCAAACCAGACAAAAATCTCAGGCGCTCCCGTCCAGGGCCCGCTGTTTGATTTTGCCCCGGTGATTAACCAGTTCCTGCAAACGCACCTTTTCGGCGACATTTTCGCCCGTGATAACCTCGACTGGCAAAGCCGCGAGCTGGCAACGGTTGGCGCATTAGCGGCCACGCCGGGCGTCGAATCACAACTGCTGTCGCATACGCGAGCAAGCATGCGGGTCGGCCTGACGGCAGCGCAGCTGCGCCAGCTGGCACAGGTTCTGCGTGAACATGGCGAAAGTGATGCAGCAACGCGAGCTGAAAAGGCGCTGCAGCAGGCGCTCGCAAACAATTAGGAGTGGATTATGGAGCATGATCCCAACCGCAGAATGTTAATCACCGCACTTGCCGGGCTGACGCTGGCGAACGTTTCTTTTGCCTCAGCTGCGACCGGAACCGCAAACGAGCAGGGTAAAAGCCGTGTTCTGGTGGCGTACTTTTCCCGCAGCGGAAATACACGGGTGATTGCGGGCGTCATTCACCGCAGCCTGAATACCGATCTGTTTGAAATCGAACCGGCTACGCCTTATCCGGAAGACTATTTTCAGACCGTTGAACAGGCGAAAAATGAGCGAGAGCGGGGAGTAAAACCCGCATTGAAAAATAGCGTCGCAGATATCTCACGCTACGAGACCGTGTATTTAGGCTTTCCGATCTGGGGGACCAGCGTGCCGCCTGTCGTGCAAGCATTTCTCAGCAGCCACAACCTTGCGGGCAAATTACTCATCCCCTTTATTACTCACGGTGGCTACGGTAAAGGAGACAGCGACGACATCCTTGCCAGTCTCGCCCCAACTGCGCGTCGGGAAAAACCGCTGGTTATTGAATGCGACCAGGAGCGAAGAACCACTGAAACGGTAACAAGTTGGTTAGAGACAATACGCAGTTAATCGTCCGCATTCATGAGTCTGCCCAATAAGGGCAATCAGGGGTGCTAAATAATTAACGCTGACTACTCAGATATGATTGAACGGCAAACATAACAGAGGATGTAATCTTGAAGACAATCTTAAAAACGCTGGCCATCTGCGTAATGGCGGGTGGCCTGGTGGCTCAGTCGGTCTATGCCGAGCCGCTGGTCATTCAGGAACAGGGAAGCTTTTCTGCTGGTGGCACTATCATCACCGCACCAGGAACATTTGATGCGAAAAAGCCGCTGGATTCAGCTGGCCAAACCTGGCATGGCGATCATGCCTCAGTGTTCTACCAAATCCCGGAGAATCCGCATAAATACCCTATCGTCATGCTGCACGGCGCAGGTCAGTTCTCCCGTACCTGGGAAAGTACCCCGGATGGTCGCGAAGGGTTCCAGAACATCTTCCTGCGTCGCGGGTTCTCAACTTATCTTGTCGATCAGCCGCGTCGGGGCAGCGCCGGACGCACGACTGTAGAAGGTACTGTTACGCCTAAACCGGATGAACAGATGTGGTTCAACCAGTTCCGCGTTGGCGTGTGGCCAGAGTATTTTAAGGGCGTTCAGTTCTCTCACGACCAAGAAACACTGAATCAGTATTTCCGTCAGATGACCCCAAATACCGGGCCGTTTGATATCAATGTTATCTCTGATGCGATGTCCGCCGTCGTGGATAAATCCGGCCCGGCAATCCTCTTCACCCACTCTCAGGGCGGCGGACCAGGCTGGTACACGGCGATGAAAAACAACAAGGTCAAAGCCATTATCGCCTTCGAGCCTGGCAGCAGCTTTGTCTTCCCTGAAAAAGAACTCCCAGCCCCTATGCCAAGCGCGTTTGACACGCTGAAGGGTGAGCCTGTGCCGATGGAGCAGTTTATGGCACTGACCAAAATCCCGATTCTGATTATCTACGGCGATAACATACCTGATCAACCTGTCGCCATGCCCGCGCAGGACAGCTGGCGCGTACGTCTGGCGATGGCTCGCGAGTGGCGTGATGTGGTGAACAAGCATGGCGGGGATGTGATTGTGACGCATCTGCCTGAAGTGGGAATCAAAGGGAATACCCACTTCCCGTTCTCTGATTTAAATAATGTGCAGATTGCTGATTTGGTGAGTCAATTTTTGAAAGATAAGAATCTACAGTAGCATAAGAAAATGTGGGCCCTCAATACTGAGGGCTCAGATCCAATATCTTATTTATAAGGACATTCTCTAATATGAAGTAGTTGAAGCGTCCCTGGAATGGCATGATGCCTTCAGTATGTATGAACAGTGGCCGAAAGTAGCTTGTTACCAGAGAAAGTGCATAGACTTATCAATTTTATGAAGGTAAAAATGGCGAGTCCGTTCGGTTAGCACTAATACAACTAACAGGGGGCACCATAACTTCCTTTTCTTTAATCATTTCGAAAGAGCGATGGTAAATCAGCTCAATATTAAACTCGAATTGTTGAAGGGTTGTTGCCTTATCCGAAAGGATTTCAAGTAACCACTGAATTTCTTCATAGACCAATTTGTCAAATAGTCTTTTTTTCTGCGCAGAACAAAGCCACTGTTTTATAAATACTTTCTGATTGATACTATTCACAGAGGGAAGATTGAATTTGTTAAGTTTAATAGCCAGAAGAAAGCAGTAATAAAAATGATTCAGAATAAGAAGTTCATGCAACGATTTCATGATACTCCCAGGTAAAACAAGAGTGATGATAAGAAACACAATCTTCCATACATTCCTCAGGGCAACGCTTCGACGTTGATCAGAACCTTAACGAAAAACGCTTTTCGGTTATAAAGATCTGGCAAAAGCGACGGAACATCTTCCATTCGAACCTGCCGGGTTATCAGTGGAGAGACATCAATCTTTCCAGAACTGAGATAATGGATGGATGTCTGCCATTCTTTTCCAGGAAACGGTGCAGAAATCGAGTTCCAGGAACCAATGACGTTCAATTCATTACGCACAATTTTTTCAAAATTCAACCGGGGTAAAGCGACATCACCGTACGGGATACCCATGAGAACCACCGCGCCGCCTTTCGCCGCCAGAAGCAGGGATGAGCCGATCCCTGCAGCATTACCAGATGATTCAAAAACGATATCGACACCTTTGTCATAGGTGATTTCATGGAACCGGGATAAATAGTTTTCATCTTTGACGCAGAAGGTTGCCGTTGCCCCTGTTTTCGTCGCTACTGCGAGTTTATCTTCGTCGGTATCAAAGGCAAATACGTCCCCCGCTCCGCAGATTTTTGCCCATTGAACGGCAAGTAAGCCAATAGTACCGCACCCAACAATGGCCACACTGCTACCAGGCTTGATATCAACTTGCCGCATGCCATGCACAACCACGCTGGATGGCTCAATAAAGCTTGCTGTCGCAAAGTCCATAGAGTCGGGTAACTTGAGGACATTCTCAGCTGGCATCCGAATGTATTCAGCAAAAGCACCGTTGACCTGGCCTCCCAGCACCTTCATATGCGTACATCGGGCATAATTTCCCTGTTTACAGTAGTCACAATGAAAACAGGGGAAGCAGTTACAAGCCGTGACGCGATCGCCTTTACTTACCGAGGTGACCCCACTCCCCGTACTCTCTACGGTGCCGGAAAACTCGTGCCCCCAGGTCAGACCGGGGTTATATGATCCAATTTTACCAAAGCGCGATATATCCGACCCACATATACCCGCCGTATGTACTTTAATCAGAACATCATTTGCATTTTCAATTTCAGGCTTCTGCACATCTTCATAGCGGACATCCTGTACACCATACAAATTCAGTGCCTTCATCGTAACCTCACTCTTCGGCATCAGGGTTGAAAACTCGAATGTGAAAAAATGTCGCCCTCACAAGGGCGACGCACTCAGATCCACGGAAAGCTGATGCCAGCTTTCCGTGGCCGTTCTCTCAAACATTAAAGGCGTGACAGAGATATATCCCTCTGAAACCGCCCCTGCCTCGCTATGCTCAGGAAACTCGGCGATCCCATGCTCCACACGGATCCAGTAATAATCTTCTCCGTGTGGGTCTGTTGTGGGAATAACCTGTAATCCTTTCACTTTGCCAATCCCCTGACGCGTGGCTTTAATTCCCTTAATCTTGTCCGCAGGCAAGTCAGGAAAATTAATGCTAAGGCAGCAATCAGTTGGTAATCCTCGACTGATTAACGTGTCCAGGACGGGCAGGCAAAATGTTTCTGCGGTTCGCCAGTTCACCGGATCTTCAGGTCGCTTGTCCTGACTCAGGGCGACCGACGGAACGCCAAGCAAGAGGCCAGTGATGGCCGCTCCCACAGTTCCAGAAAGCACGGTTTCAAAACCGATATTGGAACCATTGTTAATGCCTGACAGTATCAGTTGCGGAAGTTGCTCCTTCATTAAATGCTGAACAGCCATCGTGACACAATCAGCCGGAGTACCATGCACGGCATATCGGCGCTCCTCCCGCTGTTCCACTCGAACCGGTTCTCTGAGGCTAACAGAGTTAGCCACGCCGCTTTTATCAGTTGCAGGTGCCACGACCCAGACTTCATCGGCAAGCTGTTGTGCCACATCCTCAAGCAATTTAATTCCCGGCGCGTCAATACCGTCATCATTGACAAGTAAGATTCGTTGTAACCATTTTTGAGCCACAGGATTACCTCCCTTTCAGGGATAAATAAAGACCAGTCCAGGATATATAACTTACCGGGAATAAAATGGATTATTCTTCTTTCTCGCCAAAGCCGCTGGCAAATAACCCTTTAATTTCATCCATCAGAACCTGTTCGTCAGGTCCTTCGCAGATTATCTCTATACTGGAGTTTCCTTTAACTCCGGCTCCCAATACACTCATCAGGCCTTTAATAGCAGTCTCTTTGCCATTATTGATAAGCGTAACAGAAGACTCATATTTTTTTAGCGTTTTAATAAACGTGGCTGCAGGACGTGCGTGCAGGCCTGTGCTATTTACAACACGAATATTTTCTCGAATCATTTTTATATCCAACTCTGAATAATGAATAAAAGTAAAATATAAATCAGGAGGCCTTGTTCATCATCAGAATTTTACTATAGACGTCAGCTTCCACCGCATCTTTCGCTCCCGACATTACTTTTGCCAGGTTTGCTTCATTGTTATTTTTAGTCCATGCCTGTCCGACGGTAGTAATAAATGCCTTACGCAGGTCGCTGGCAATATTAAGTTTCACGACATTATAGTTCACAAAACTACGGATGATAGCTTCATCGATCCCGGACCCTCCATGGATAACCAGCGGACACGGACATACTTTAGCGATCTCTTGTAATAAAGGGATATCAATGCGCGGAATATCTTCAAGGCCGTGAACGTTGCCGACGGAAACTGCCAGCATGCTACATCCAGTCTCTTCCACAAAACGACGCACCTGATTGACATCCGTCTTACAGTCAGCCTCACTGACGTGGTCATCTTCTTTACCCAGAATCGCGCCAAGTTCCGCTTCTACAGGTACGCCAAACGATTTACAGAAATCTACAGCTTCTTTAGTAAACGCAATATTTTCTTCATACGGCAACTCTGCACCGTCAATCATCACTGAGGTGAAGCCTGCACGAACAGCTCGCTTAACATCATCCAGCTCTTTACCATGATCAAGATGGAGACTGACCGGCACATCCATGGTCGCAGCGCGTTTACGCACGATTTCATAGATATAGTCATAACCCGACAGTTTTGCGTTTGTCGGTGCTATCTGAATAAAGTTAGGCAATCCTGAACGCTCAATCGCGTCCAGAATCGAGATAGTGGTTTCCAGGTTAGTGGTGTTGAAGGCACCCGCCAGGACACGTTTTTCACGGATACGATCGAGCAGGATATTACCGTTTACTAATGGCATGATATTTACCTCTTTCTTCGTTGAAGTACTGTACCCAAATAATATTTATCTGATTTCAGCCAGACATTGCCAAAATCAAATGGCATATGATTATCGAGGAAAACCAGCTGTTCCAGATGAAGCACCGGTGCTTCTTCATTTACTTCCAGATAGTGTCCCCGTTCACTACCCACAATTTTCGCGGCATAGCGACTTTCAGAGTATTCAATTGTTCTTCCCGTCATGGTTTCGACGGTCTGAAACAGGTTATGCTTATTAAAATCAACCTCGGTTATTCCCGGACACAGCGCCATATTGATTCTGTTTTCAATTAACATGACTCTTTCCCCATCCACACTACGGATCCGTTTAAGGAAAAAAATGGGTGTACCGGGATCGATCTGCAACTTTTCCGCCACTCCTTTTGAGGCCTTCTCGATATAGGAGTCAATCACCTCGGTTGTAAAAGATAAGTGCTGACTTTCAAGCGACTCTGCGAAAGAAAGCAACCCTTCCCCCAGTGAGTAAGAGATATTCTCTTTTTTCACAAAGGTCCCCTTTCCCTGAACCTGAACCAGCAAACCCTCATTTACCAGCATGGTGACACCTTTCTTTACCGTGCCACGACTGACCTGTAGGATTTCCATGATCTGATTTTCAGAGGGAATCCTGTCTCCTTTACTCAATTCGCCTTTATAAATTTTTCCGCGAACCCACTCAGAAACTTGCATATATAAAGGAATTTCAGAGTCTTGCAGTATGGTACTCATGTGATGCTTCTCCTGTGTGGATCATCTGTATACAAGTATGAACAACTCTTGATAATACAGCGTTTTCAAAAATTAAACTATATGACCAACTTCACAGTTTCAGCCCCACATACTGATGCTCGTACGGCAACGCTTCCCATGCTCAAGAGGGCCCCCGCATAGAAAGCGGGGGCACAACCTTTATACGTCAGATTTAATGATGACTTTCAGTACGTCATTATCTGGATTGGAAGCAAATTCAATCGCTTCAGCCATCCGAGACAGCGGCCAGGTATGGGTGATCATGTCCTTCGTATTGATTTTGTCTTTTTCCACAATCTCAATCGCTTCTTTCATGTCATAAGGAGTCAATGAGTAGGTGCCAACGATTGAAATTTCATCCCGGAACAGTCTGCCTGCATCAATTTCCACCACCGGATTTTTATCAAATGGCGAGAACACAACAATTCTTCCCCCGCGACGTACAACATTCACTGCCTGAGAAACCAGGGACGAGACCCCGGCGGCAATGATCACCACATCAGGTCCTTTCCCCTGCGTGATTTCTGCCACGCGGGTTTCAACATCTTCGTTTGCCGGGTCGATTGCGTGGGTTACCCCTACCTTCAGCGCCAGTTCACGCTTGAACCGGGAAAGGTCGGAAACAATCACAGTCGAGGCACCTTTCAGCGCCGCCAGCTGTGCGCTGACCAGGCCAATGGTTCCGGATCCCAGAACCAGTACCGTATCTTTTGGGTGAATATTGGATGATTTCAGTCCATGTAAGCAGCAGGCGACAGGCTCAATCATTGCCGCCCGGTCCCAATCAAGACTGTCAATAATTCGGTGCGTCAGATGTTCAACATGCTGGCGCGGGATACGAATAAACTCACTAAACCCACCGGGTTCCAGATTTGTTTGCTTGAACTGATCGCACAGGGTGAAGAACCCCCGGTCGCAGTAATGGCAGTTAAAGCAGGGAACATGAATAGCGGTTACCACACGCTCACCAACCCGGTAGCGGGTAACATCCTTGCCAACTTTCACCACTTCCCCCGACACTTCATGGCCGAGGATTATCGGGCCGGTCACCGTCTGGTGCTGCGCTTTATGAATGTCAGTACCGCACAGGCCACAGGAATGCATTTTGATGAGTATGTCACCGTCGCCAATTTCTGGCTCCTCAACATCTTCATATCGGATATCATTTTTACTGTAGTAAACGCTGGCTTTCATTAGTTAACTCCATTGCAGAGACGCTCAGTACGCATCTTGGATTCATAAAGCGGTTTGTAGACCTGAGTGTAAATTGCCTGATAGTGGGTCACGGCATCACTCTCCGGCAGGTAGCGTCGGGTCTGTTCTTCACTTGTTCCGGACAGACACTCCACTTCCACACCGACAGCTTTCGCAGCCAGCATGGCGGCCCCTTTGCTCACGGCCTCATTGACATTACATGCCACGATTTCCCGGTTAAGAATATTGGCCTTAAGCTGTAACCAGTATGGGTTTTTGCAGGCAGCGCCAATCACATTCACAACCGGATAATTATTCCCTGTCAGCGTTTCGTATAAATCCAGCAGATTGCGAAGTTCGAAACACAATCCCTGGAACACAAAGCGCAGAACATCCTCCGGTCGTGACTTATCATCAAGACCGTAAATTAATGCACGGGACCAGGTATTTCTGTCCGGAGGGCCACTACCCCGCAGATGGGGAATGAAGATGCCGTCAAGCGCACTTGCCACTGCCATGTCTCGCTCGTTACGCAGGGTATCCACCATTCGCAGAAATCCAGGCATATCGAGTTCAAAGAGGTTTCTGAACCATTCGATGGCATACCCGGCAGAAGGCAGTGAGGCATACAGGGAATGAAGCCCCGGAAGCACATGCACGCCATTTGACACTCTGGCGCGGAAAAAACGC
The DNA here is from genome assembly GCF_002556465.1 of Klebsiella sp. MBT K-1. Lineage (NCBI taxonomy): Bacteria > Pseudomonadati > Pseudomonadota > Gammaproteobacteria > Enterobacterales > Enterobacteriaceae > Klebsiella > Klebsiella sp. MBT K-1. The sequence continues at coordinate 176,624 of NZ_PDEL01000013.1, forward strand.
CCGGTGTTATTGACCGCTTCGGTGACTACCAGTAATCCTTCGGTCGTCCCAGTGGAATTCAGGATTTGATCTTCACGGGTCAGACCGACAGCCACGGAGCCGCACATATGATCATGCCCTGCAATGGCGACACGGGTATCCATTGTCAATCCGGTCCGTTCAGAAACATCAGACGTAACGGTACCAATCGCAACACCGGCCTGGACCAGCGGACTGAACAAAGATGGAGAAAGTTCAGCCGCATGTATGAGCTGTTCATCCCAGTCCATTTCAGCGATGTTTAATGCCATCGTCCGTGATGCCAGAGAATATTCTGAGCGTTTCACGCCCGATAATTTGAAAGCAATGAATTCCGCAAGGCATAACCATTTACAGCCTTCACGGGCATTACTATTATTCTCCTGCAACCACTTAATTTTATTGACGCTGTAATTAGAATGAGCAGGAATACCTGTTATTTCATAGATATGTTCAATATCCATTGCGGAAATAATATTTTCCAACTGCTGTTTGGGGCGCGTGTCATACCAGGTTAGAACTGGGCCAACGACATTATCATTATTATCAAGTAAGACACCAGATTCTCCCACGCTGGCAACCGCCACTGCGCTGATTTGCTCAGCATTATCCAGATTATTCGTTATCGTTTTGAGACCATGAAGTACCCCGTCCCAGATGAGGTGAACATCAAAATCAGTATTTTCTCCGTCCTCAATTTTGGGCGTTCCAAAACTATACTGATTAATTAACTCCAGAGAAGGAATTGTAAACAAACACACCTTACAATTGGTCGTACCAATATCGATTCCGATCGTATACATCACTCTCCCCTTTTTGCAAGGGACTACGTTTGTTTAATTCAGAAGCAGATCTCTCTGCTTCTGAATAGACAGGATTATTTTGCTACTGGAATATCTGCCGAAGTAACTTCATTTTCTGCTGCCTCTTCTGCTTTCAGCTGTTTTTTAGTCACACGATATAGCCACAGACACAGCAGGAAGATGACAGGAATAAGCACCAGGGCAATACTATTTCCTTCAAAGATCTTGACTGCCCAGAAACGATACGGATTACCGCCATCCAGCAGGCTGGAAATTTCACCGCCAGTTTTTACTGGGAAATTCATATCTTTGGCAATTTTCGTCAGAATCGGCGCTGCAGCTGAAGCCACATACAGATTCACTGCCAGGCATGGAATGCCAATGATAAACGCTCTGACAATATTGCCACGACAAGCCAGCACTACCATGGAAATTGGTACCCAGATATTCGCCAGGTCACCCAGTGGCAGCAAGCGGTTACCCGGCAGAACTACCGAGAGCAATACAGCAACCGGGATCAGCAAGAGTGCAGTGGACAATACTGACGGATGCCCCACTGCAACCGCGATGTCCAGTCCAATGTATAAGTCGTGGCGGTCAGGATAACGTTTTTTAAGGAAACTACGCACCGCGTCTGACAATGGAAGTAAACCTTCCATCAGCAACTTAACCATGCGAGGCATAATCAGCATCACCGCACCAAGGCTCATCGCCAGGTTAAGAACGCCTTTGAGATCATATTCTGCCAGCAGACCAATCCCCGCCCCCAGAATGACTCCTAACATCATCGGTTCGCCAAAGACACCAAAACGCTTCTGAATCTGATCTGGATCGGCATTCAGTTTGTTAATGCCGGGAACTTTATCAAGCACCATATTTCCCAACACACCTATCGGGAAGAAAATAACCGACGATAGCGTTGGCAGCGAAATACCTGGTAGATTGAAGTACTTCTGAATCATCGGGGCACACCAGTCTGCCATCACAAACGTGATCGCAGCGGTGACACCTGCAATCAGCAACCCAAAGAAGAAGTTACCGGTTACCCCGTAAACCATCGCCCCAACCATCGAGAAATGCCAGAAGTTCCAGACATCAATATCAACCGTCTTAGTCCAGTTCAGGGTTAGCATTAACACGTTAATACCGATAGTCATCGGCACAACAAATGGCGCGATCTGAGAAGCCCATGCAATGGCTGCCAGCGGAGTCCAGCCCAGGTCTACAACCGGCAAATCGATTCCAGTATGGTTGACCATTTCCTTGGCTGCTGGCCCCAGACTGTCGACCAGTAAGCCAAAGACCAGAAAGATACCGATGAAACCCATACCGATGGTCAGCGCCGAGCGTATTGCCCGGCTAAAACCTGTCTGAAGACACATTGCCATGATAAATATAATTATCGGCAACATGACCGTCGGACCAAGCCCCAGAATATACTGGATGGCGGAAAATACTTTATCCATCATGCTTACCTTTATTGTTTAAGGATGGCTACGATTTTTTCAAGTAACTCTTCTTCGCCAAATCCAGTCAGCAGAGGAAGACCATTAAGAACAGGTGTCTTCAGTTCCGTTTTAACCGCTGATGTCACGATAATTAAATCAGCCATGCCATCCTGTTTACCAATGGTGCCAATATTCGACTGCATCGGTTCAACATTAATTCCCTGAGTTTTGCAGTACTGAACTACTTTTTCAGTTGCTACCGCAGAAGTCGCAATACCACTAGTACAAGCGAAGATGATTTTTTTGTTCATTTCAGACTCCAGATATTAATGAGGGTAATGAGGTAAGAAAAAATTCATGCTTAGGGTTTTTAATAAAGATTCTTTGCCAGAAGTTCCATAACGTCATCCTTTGATTTCGCCCAAAGAATTTGATCCATTTCATTGCTGCGCTGAAAAAGCGAAATGAGCTTCATCAGAAATTCCAGATGCGCATTTTTTTCTTTCAGCAGTAAAAAGAAAATGACATTCACCTTCATGGTGGAGTCGGGATCCTCTGCTTGATTAAATACGATCCCCTCAGGACAGGTGACCACAACCAGTTTCTCTTCCCGGACATGCTCAACATCGACGTGAGGGATCGCGACCCCCATTTTTTCCAACTGCATTGCCGTGGGATGATTTTCTTCCCGGGCGATTAATGCCTCGGGGTAACTTTGTTCAACATAGTTTTTTGAAAGCAATAACTTACTGACAGAATTGAAAAGAATGTTTCTATCCAGGGGGGGCTCATTCAGGAGAATGAGTTCAGGTTCAAGTCTAGAATTCAAAGACATAACAGTTGGCCTCATAATGGCTGTCAATGTTTAAATATGCAAACAGATGACAGGTATACTTGTCTATGTACAACTATATTCAACTTGTTTGAAAGTTACCCCTAACCACATAAATAACGCAACCTGCGTCGTTAAAATTTGAGCCTAAGGTCACAAAAAAGTATCTACCTGTTTTCTAACATGGATGACCAAAACAAAAAATATCAAATAAAATCAATTATTTACTTTGAATTGATAACCTTATCCATTTTCCATGAACTTGAGTCCATACAAAGAGTCTAAATTCCGTTCTTGGCACAAAGCTGACCATCAACCTCCCTCCAAATTAATGAACACATCTAATAAACCCTAGCTAATTACCCCATCTAATCGAATAAATCACTTTGCGTTATGCTTTTCCTACACAACAGCTGAAGGATAACGTCATGCAAACTGTAAAACTGAACAACGGGATTGAAATGCCCCTGCTGGGCTTTGGTGTATTTCAGATGTCTGATGCCGCTGAATGCGAAAGAGCAGTTATTGATGCCATCAATACGGGATATCGCCTGATCGATACCGCCGCGTCTTACCAGAATGAAACCCAGGTCGGGAATGCCCTAAAACAAAGCGGTATCGCCCGTAACGAGCTCTTTGTAACGACCAAACTTTGGCTACAGGATACCAATTACGAAGGCGCTAAAGCCCAGTTCGAACGTTCCCTGAATCGGCTGCAACTTGATTACGTCGACCTGTATCTGATTCACCAGCCTTATGGCGATGTCCATGGAGCATGGCGTGCTATGGAAGAACTGCAGCAGGCAGGCAAAATTCGCGCCATTGGTGTCAGCAATTTCCATCCTGACCGACTGGCCGACCTTATCGCCTTCAACACAGTGGCCCCTGCGGTGAACCAGATTGAGGTTAACCCCTTCAATCAGCAGCTGCATGCCGTTCCATGGAACCAGAGCCGTAACATTCAGCCGGAAGCCTGGGCACCGTTTGCTGAGGGAAAAAATGGTCTGTTCCAGCATCCCGTGTTAACGGCAATAGGCCAGAAGTACGGCAAAAGCGTGGGCCAGGTTGTGCTGCGTTGGATCTTCCAGCGAGGTATCGTTTCGCTGGCGAAATCGGTGCGCAAAGAACGCATGGAAGAGAACATCAACATACTCGATTTTGAACTCAGCGCTGAAGATATGCTGCAAATTGCCGCCCTCGACACCGCTACCAGCGCCTTCTTCTCTCACCGTGACCCGGCAATGGTGGAATGGCTGACTGGCCGCAAACTGGATGTTTAAGTCACGATAAAAGAGGTATTCATTCAATGCAAAAACGTTATCTGGGTCAATCCGGACTCGAAGTCTCCGCGCTTGGGCTCGGCTGCATGGGTTTAAGCCACGGCTATGGCCCGGCCACCGATACCCGTCAGGCTATCGAGCTCATTCGCGCTGTGGTTGAACGTGGCGTCACCTTCTTCGATACCGCTGAAGTGTATGGCCCCTTCCTCAATGAAGAGGTTGTCGGTGAAGCCTTAAAACCATTTCGTGACCGCGTAGTCATCGCCACCAAGTTTGGTTTTACTTTTGGCGACGACAACAAGCAGCAGATTTTAAACAGCCGTCCGGAGCATATCCGTGAAGCGGTGGAAGGATCATTACGCCGTCTTAACACTGATGTCATTGACCTGCTATATCAACACCGTGTCGATCCGGACGTCCCGATTGAAGATGTTGCGGGAACAGTGAAGGACCTGATCGCTGAAGGTAAAGTTAAACATTTCGGTCTGTCCGAAGCGGGCGCGCAAACCATTCGTCGTGCGCATGCCGTACAACCTGTCACTGCCCTGCAAAGCGAATATTCAATGTGGTGGCGCGAGCCTGAGCAGGAGATCCTGCCGTTGCTGGAGGAACTGGGTATTGGTTTTGTGCCCTTCAGCCCATTAGGCAAAGGCTTCCTGACGGGCTCGATTAAGCCAGGAACTACTTTTGGGAAAGATGATTATCGCAGCACCGTACCGCGTTTCGCCGGGCAGGCGATTGAAGCCAATGAAAAGCTGGTCTCATTGCTGGGTGAACTGGCGGCAGAGAAAGGCGTGACGTCTGCACAAATCGCGCTGGCATGGTTGCTGGCACAAAAGCCGTGGATTGTTCCTATCCCTGGCACCACCAAACTACATCGGCTGGAGGAAAACCTGAGGGCTGCCGACATCATTCTTTCGCAGGATGACTCATGGCAGATAACCCAGGCGCTTGAAACGATTAAAATCGTCGGCGAGCGTTACTCTCCTGAGCATCAGGCTCGCGTGGGCCGTTAACACTCGAACGGGCCCTCTGCGAATGGGGGACCCGTTATTCCTGGTAGCGAAGTGCATCGATCATCAGCGCAAAAGCTGGCGGATGCTGCTTGCGGCTCGGGTAGTAGAGGTAATATCCGGGGAAAGATGGGCACCAGTCCTGCAAAACCTGAATAAGCTCTCCTGACTTTATATAATCCTGCACTCTATCTTCAGGTATACAGGCGATGCCAAAACCGGATAACGCCGCATCAATTCTTTCCGCCTGCAGATTAAACGTTACCTGCCCTTCCACTCTGACCCTTAACGGTTTCCCTTCCTTCTCAAACTCCCAGTGGTAAAGCCCACCGGCTGTCGGCAGGCGCATATTGATACACCGATGATTTTGTAGCTCGTGCGGCGTTTCAGGGGCCGGGTTTGCAGCGAAATAAGACGGCGCTCCTACGACGGCCATTCTCATGTCCGGCCCAATTCTTACCGCAATCATGTCTTTATCCACGCTTTCCCCCAGACGGATCCCGGCATCAAAACGCCCCTCAACAATATCGACAAAGCCGTTATCAACGACCAGTTCAACATTGATTTCCGGGTATTCCCTGAGGAAGGGTTTTAGCTTCGGCCATACTAGACTTCGCACGGCATGCTCCCCGGCAGATAAACGGATATTACCTGAGGCAGTGCCGTTCAGCTGAACCAGCGATTCCAGTTCCTGCTCGAGATCGGCAATACGGGGTTCAAGGCAGGCAATAATTCGCTCACCGGCTTCCGTAGGGGCAACGCTTCGGGTCGTGCGGGTCAAGAGGCGGATATTCAGCCTTTCCTCCAGAGCCTTCATCGCGTGGCTGAGTGCAGACTGAGAAACGCCCAGTTTGCCCGCTGCTTTGGTAAAACTTCGCTCCCTTGCCACCACAAGAAAGATTTGCAGTTCGTTGAAATTTTCTTTGAGCATCGGCGATTTCCTTATGGAGGCATTCCCTTCATCGCACACTCATGAAGGGTGTTCATAGACACAATCATTTTAGCCCCATTACTGACATTAATGATAATTGATATTCTGACCGTATCGAAAATAAGTCTGAATTATCAGTAGGTTTATCATGAGAATACTCGTTGCAGGGGCGACAGGAAGTATTGGCCTTCATGTCGTCAATACCGCTATCAAAATGGGCCATCAGCCCGTGGCGCTAGTCAGAAATAAACGCAAAGTAAAATTGCTTCCCCGGGAAACAGATATTTTTTACGGCGATGTTTCATTGCCTGAAACACTCACCGAATTACCGAAAGATATTGATGCCATCATCTTCACTCTCGGTTCCGATGGTCAGGGTCGTATTGGTGCCAGGGCGATAGATTATGGCGGAGTGCGCAATATTTTACGAATATTCAGGGATGTGTCTGTTCGTATCAGCCTGATGACCACGATTGGCGTGACTGAACGACTCAGCACCTGGAATCAACGCACTGAGGTTCATGACTGGAAAAGACGTGCCGAGCGTCTGGTCAGGGCCACTGGTCACCCCTATACCATCGTCAGGCCCGGCTGGTTTGATTACAACAATGATGATGAACACCGAATCGTTATGCTTCAGGGAGATCGTCGCCATGCAGGAACACCGGAAGATGGTGTGATATCCCGGGAGCAAATCGCCCAGGTTCTGGTCAGTGCACTGACCCACGACGAGGCAAAAAATAAAACGTTCGAGCTGGTGGCTGAACGAGGTGAAGCACAGCAGGATCTTAACCCACTGTTTGCAGACCTGCAGGCTGATGATCCACAAAAAAGTGATGGGGTTCTGGACATAGACAATATGCCTCTCCGTGAAGAACCTGACTGCATTATTAACGAGCTGAATTTGTATTCAAAAAAATTAACCAATCGACAACCCTGACAATTTTGTCATATAGCCGTCAGCCTCATGACAGTTTAAGTCTGTATATTTGAATACACAGATGGAGGAAGTTACTCCTGATACAAATCCAGTTTCAAGCATATTGTTAAAGAGGTACTAGATATGAAAACACTACTTATTACTACATTGGTCATGGGGTTTATTTCTGTGAATTCCGTTTCTGCTGCTCAAGAAATTAATCATGCAGATGGGAAAGAAAAGATCGGTGTCGTCTCGGCAAGCAATGCCTATACACTTGATGAGTTATCGGATGCGCTCTCTCGTAAGGCTGATGAGCAAGGAGCAACGTCGTTCAAAATTCTGTCAACCACGGGGAATAATCGACTGCACGGGGTTGCTGAAATCTATAAGTAAATCATTAGCATCCCGACAGGATGTGTCAGAGCCCTCTTATAGTGAGCGTCGTTCTATGTTCAGAAGAGAAGACATCATCGATGAGATAACTCAATGGATTGATTCAAACTTACATAAACCGCTGAAGATAGAGGATGTTGCTGCGCGGGCAGGATACTCCAGGTGGCATCTTCAGCGGATTTTTGTGCAGGTGAAATAATTTATTTACTCCTTCTTTCCATGATAATTATAGAAATGTGCAGATACACCACTCCTGGAATTTATAGATAGCTCTTCATGCCTATCTCTATAATAAAAATAAAGCTCATCGACAATATTTTTACAAGAAGAGAGAGCACTTTGTATTTCATTAACTACAAGATCGTATATTTTATCTCTTGATTTTTCATATATTACATTTAAATCATATCCTTCTAAGTGTGAACCATAGCCCTCTATCCACGACATATTCTTAAACATCTCATCATCATCGGTGTATAAATTACAGAATCCCTTATGAGCTCTTGTATTTCTATCTGTACGTAGAGGACCACCAGAGGAATCAATTATTTTTAAGTTACTCAAAATATCAGAATGAGTGTCTTTAATAATCTTACCGAATTGTTTAATATTTAAAGAGTAATCTGGGATATTAAGTTCTAAAACCTCATTAACAAAATGAAAGGTTATATCGCGAAGGCTTGAAAATCTAAATAATGCCAAATCAACAATTGCCTTAAGCCAATCATATCGATTTATATTTCTTACTTTTGAAACCAATGGCAAATTATTAACCCCTAGCATTTGAGGGATGACTCTTAAATCTACGAATTGTTGTTCTAATGCGTTAAATCTAATATAGGTCAAATGCGCATATGCCATATGGGGATCTGCTTTAGAGAACTCATTCCAATCAGCGTAGGAATGATCATACAGAAAATATGTATTAATCGAATCATAAAGTACCCCTTTGAAAGCAGTCCCCTCCAGATCCCACCAATAATAATCATCTTTCATAAAAAGCCTCGCTGAAGTTAAATGCAAAATCCAAAAAAATATTATTTTAATGTCAGCCTAAAACCTTATCCAACTCTTTACTATCAGAATAAACACTTAGTATTTTACGCACCCATTCCTGATTATATAAATACCCATCAAAACCTTCGATATAACCACAGTACTTCCCTTTTAGAGTTTTATCTACATGAGATGGTCTGACATCAAAATGCTTCCAAAACTTTGCATGAGTACTAAGATTAAAAGACTTATGTTTTTTTTGAACCAACTCAACTACCTTTTTAGGTTTCAACTTAAATTGATTTTCCACTCCTTTGATGAAAGCAATTCCAGTATCAAATTTCTCAAGTTCATCTTCGGTGAGATTATTAACATTGATAAACTCTATAGAAATATCAGAACTTGATGCCTTTTTACCAATCAAGGGGACTAACAAAGCTCTGAGTCGATATTGTTGACTTTCTAATATTTCTTGCTCCAAGTCTCTTTTATAATCCTCGATATATTTCTTAACAATAGTGAAATTTTTTGATTGGACTTTCTTCAAAGCGTCGATCTGCGCTTGCTGAGACATCCTTGTAAGTTGCATTGCAAGAGATAAGTTTACCATTAAAGCATTTTCATCACCAAATTCGTTAATGAGAATATCTTCAAAGTTATTTATTGAAGCCTGGCACTCACCAAAAGTTAGTGTATCTATTTCAGGGAGACCTCGGTGTTCAATGATATTACGTAAACCTATTAAAAAAAATACATTCGATTTTTCTGGGGTATTTCTTCCAAGCCAATATTTTTCACAGCAGGTTTTCAGTTCCCACGCTTTTTTGTCACCATCAACAATTTTATGAGAGCCATCATCATTCAAGTAAAAATAATCAACACCTCTTTTTGCGAATATAGCATGAAATAATGATGTATATGCTATAACTACATTAACTATAAAACCATGAGTTTTAAACTCTGTAAATGGATTATTGTAAACAGAAACAGCAAGCATAGCGAACTCTCTTGCTTTTTTTAAATTAATGCTTCGCTCACTTTTGGCCGGTTCAACGCTCTTCTGACTATGAAGATTTCTGAAGTCTTCCTTACTTAAGTATTTTAATCCAAGTGTGGTATATTGAGCGCCATCCCTTGATATATATTTACTCCATCTTTTAGTTGGATATGTTTTACATGTCTGAACTTTCCAACCAGTAGCCACTGCTAAATCAGCAATAGTAAAAAATTCTTGCCGATTTTCCTTTCCTACTAAAAAATCAAAAGCCTTATCAACCTGATCATATTTTTTCATACAACATCCCTATTTAACTTTTAAAGATGAATATCCTTTTAGATTTGTCTGCGAAAATTTTTTCGCAGACAAATAAAAAGACATTGTACATTCTAAATATATTATTTTTATGTGCTTACATCACACATAAAAGATAACAACTCGCCATACCACTGCATCATCTCCCTCCTCCCGTCCAGATACTGCGCATGGTTATACGTCCCACGAATTGAGTTCTTATCGACGTGAGCCAGCTGTAACTCAATCCAGGCCGAATTGAAACCCTGCTCATGCAAAATGGTACTCATCGTGTGGCGGAATCCATGCCCTGTAACGCGCCCGGCATAGCCGATACGCCTGACCAACACAGTCAATGCCATATCACTCATCGGTTTCTTAGGATTATTACGTCCTGGGAACAGCAACGCTCCTGCTCCCGTCATGGGTTTAAGCTGATTAAGTAGGTCAATTGCCTGGCTTGATAACGGAACCAGATGAGGGCGGCGCATTTTCATGCGTTCCGCTGGTACATTCCAAACCTTTTTCTCAAAATCAAATTCCTGCCACTCCGCTTGCCTCAACTCCCCAGGCCTTACTCCCGTTAAAATAAGCAATTGCATCGCAATCTTAACAAGCACACTACCGGCATAGGTGTTCAGAGTCCGAAGAAACTCTGGCAATTCATCCTGGGTTAAAAAAGCATAGTGCTCTTTCTCATGAGGAGTCACGGCGCTGGCTAGATCTGGTGCTGGATTGTACTCGGCCCTGCCAGTCACCACGGCATACTTCCAGACTTCTCCACAACGCTGGCGAACCTTACGGACCTTCTCAGTTGCTCCTCGTGCTTCTATTTTTGAAAGAACAGCAAGCAACTCCATCGGCTTGATATCTTTGATTGGCCGGTGACCGATATAAGGGAACACATCCTTTTCGAAGGTTCTCAGCATCTCTTCGCGGTAGGAGACAGACCAGCGGTCATAGCGACGCTGATACCACTCCCGCGTGATAGCCTCAAAAGAGTTTTCTGCGTCTTGTTGACGACTAAGTTTCTCAATTTTCCGTTCAAGAGAAGGATCGTTGCCAGCCGCTAATGTCCTTTTAGCATCCTCTCGCTTGCTTCTGGCTTCAGCTAAAGAAACATCGGGGTAAACGCCAATAGCGAGCAGCTTCTCTTTACCTAACGAACGGTATTTGAGACGCCAGTATCTTTTACCATTGGGATTAACCAGCAGGTAAAGCCCACCACCATCGGCCAGTTTGTAGGGCTTCTCTTTGGGTTTCGCAGTTTCAACCTGACGAGCAGTCAGCTTCATTGGGGGTACCTCTCAGCAGGGGGTACAATTATACCCCCATCCATACCCCCACATTGAGCTTGACCCTGGGGGAGTACAATTGAGTTCAATAGACTAATAGGATGCTATAACTGCTGATTTATCAAGGGAAAATTGAGTTTGATAGACTTCAGGAGACTTGAGTTTGGAGCGGGCGAAGGGAATCGAAGTATCGAAGACAATCACCGACTAACCATTTGATTCTTAAAGACAGGTGAATCCGTCTGGTTACACTTATGGTTACACATTGAGTGATCTCTGGTCAATACCCGCAGTTAGATTCCCATGGCAGGAATAGAACCTGAGGTGAGACGTACCGCCCTTCTCCTTTAGAAGGAGGCATACGCTGTGACTGCAAGAAGCAGTAACGGGGGGGAATTACTCACAAGGGAACTATTACATATCCCCCTCAGATTTTTGTGGTGATTTCTTAAAACTCCTCCACTACGTAATACACCAGAAGGAGGACTAGATAGAGCAGCATCAGGTTTGACATAGCGCCTCCTTGCCCTTACTTGATATGTTATATCATAACAGTTGATAAACCCTCAGAGTCTCCTCCAAGGGTTCATAGGGTTAGTCTTCAAACTTCAGGACGTGGACCAACGGATAACTTGCAGCTGCCTCAGTGTCGAACGCTCCAGCCTTAACCTTAACGGTGCCCGTTGCCATGACATCCAGTGCGCCTACCAGTTCGACGTCATAGCCTGCACGGTTAGCATCACGAGTAACCAACACGTTAACGAGGTCGCCACTACGGGTTGAACGGAAAGATAACATAGCGTACTTCTTCGGTAGAATGATAACGCCACGGTCATCACCACTGTAAGGCGCAACGGCAGTGCCTACCAGTTCGCTAATCTCGGTCATACCCGCTTTCTGAGCTGCACGATTGAGGATAGCTTCGTACTTCTCTGGGACCAGTAGAGTGTAATCGGTCAGTGAGGAACCAAGGTAGAAAGGCAGATTCACCGCTACAGCATCCAGAATGTCATCGGCTTGTGCTGACGCTTTGCCAGACAATGCACCAACTTTGGTTGACTGAAGGTCTGGAGCATCCAGCAGCACATCGACAACTTTAGAGGTCATATTACGCAGATACTGGTCAACCATATCGGTAGCCGTAGCCATCAGACCAGCGCCAGTCCAGCCGCCCATCATTGCAAAGTCGGAGACATGGGTAATCGCTGAGCACAGTATGCCAGTTTCTTTAGCGTCCTTGTCGGCAATCACAGGGTTAACCATCAGGGTCTGACCGCCTTTCACCTTAGTGATCGGGGCGTTCTTCGCTGGGTTATACACGCCGTTGGACAGGAAGCGGACGGTGCGATCGGTCAGGGTCTCACGGTTAATCGGAGTCGGTAGAGTGGCAAATGGGCGCTGCTCACAAGGGAATACTTCGGTATTCAACCCATCGATAAAATCACCATCGTTAAGCGTCTCATCAAGTGCAGACTCAAGGGCCTGGACATAATCAGTCACGTCATTACCGAATGCCTGCGGGCGGCCTGAGCGGTCAGTGAAGCCAACATTCATGATCTCGCCTGTACCGTCAGCCTGAGAGATAATCTCGGTGCGCGTCGTGTCAGTACCAAAGACGCTATGCGGAATCTTGTTGCCTTCTTTATCCAGCAGGTGAGCGCGGAGTTCGTCGGTGTGTTTAATCTTTGAATTGTTCGAGTCGATACGTTTTACTTCTGGCATGGGATGCCTCCTTGTATTTAATTTGAATGAGATTGATGTTGGTAGCGGTATGGCACCATGAGTTTTGACCCACAGCGCCATGAGTGGGCGTAGCCGTTGAACTTACAGACCGAATGCAGCGCCTTTACGGCTGAAGCGACGCTCAAGGTCTGCCTTACGTTCCTTACGCTCTGCGGCCTCTTTAGCGATTTCTTCAGGGGTTGCATACATAGCGGCGATGCGCTGACGGTCTTTCTCGTTCTCAATGCGCTGACGCTCAGCTTCTCTACGTGCCTCTGCGTTGCTCTCAGACCACGCTCGGGAATACGCCCCGTAGTCATTAGCGTTAAGACCAGCAGCGTGTAGAGCTGTCAGGATGGCGTGTGCGCCTGTGCTCAGGGCAGGCAGACCGTTCAGCATTGAGGTCACTACAATCTCAGTGAAATACTTGGTGGTCATCTCTTGACCGAAGACCAGCACGGTCTCTTTGTCGGCGCTCAGGTTGATGTCGAGCTTACGATATGAAATAGACATAATTTGATTCTCCTTTGAAATGGTTGAACTTATCGGTCTCGCAGGCACGGCTAGTCCTGCGGTCTCCCCGCATCGGTCAGTTCAAAAGAGTGGTGATAATGTGGTATTGCTGCGGCTAGTGGCTTACTTGAAGTCCATCGGGGTCAACCCTTCAGCGGTCGCCATGAGACATAGCGCACCTTTCGAGTAATACATATCGGGCCGGGTGTGCTTCGGTGGGAGACCCAGCGCGGCTACGAGTATGGCTGTAGGCACATCCAGCAGGCGCATAGCTTTACGGCCTTCAGGTGTCCGGGGTCAATCTTCACGTCTACACTGTAAGTGGGCGGTAGGTCTGGCGGTAGGATCTTCACGATTACAGACCCTCATTTTGAGGAGCTGTACTAGCGACATCCAGTAGGTGCTTCTGCTTCTCGGCGTCTGTACCGTGAATTTCGATAACCTTTCCGCGCATCTTTAGGACATGCTCAGGTTGACCAAAGAATTCCAGTCCCTTGGCGTTGAACCGAATGTTAATGCCGCTCGGGTTGAATCGCTGGTCAGTTGGCTTGATGACCCGGAAGTATTCCGCATATTTTGGATTGACTGACCATTCACCACTGACGGGGTGGACCTGAAAGAGCTTTCGTTCCCGCTTGAGGATGTTCATCAACTTCTGAGCAGGTAGACCATGCGTCTTGCAGTAATCGCCCCATGTTACACCACGGCGGTTAGCCGACTGTACGGCTGCGCGTTTCTGCTGGTCTTCCAATCGGAGGACTTTTTGTTCAAGCATCTGAATGTGGTCGTAGCATTTAGCGCGGAGTTGGACGGAATACCCAGAGACCAGAATAAAGGTATGCTTCCGGTCGAGTCGGTACATGCTATATGTTTCGCCATTCTGGGTATTAACGTAGGTGTCCTCAAAACTGAGGAGACCCCCATCCGGATATATTTCATCAAGCATCTTACGAACATCGCGAATAACGTTGTCGTGTCGCTTACCCGTCAACTCCGCGATTTCTTTTGAGGTCATCGAGATGAGCTGGTCAAGATTGATAATGTTCATTTACGTGTACTCCTTATGTGACGCCTCTATGTTCGCACCTACCGCCAGCCAACCAGACCCCACGTAAAGGAAACTGTCGGTAGCATAAAGGCGTTACATAAAGACTGGTTTTAATAACGGTCTGCGATGACCATGGATAGGTGAGGACCAATCGGACGAACTCAGGGGCGGCACGTCATGTGTGACCGGAGACCCTGTATGATGTTCAATGGCTGGCGCAGCTAGCACTGCTGGTGGTGGTGCGAGTGGCGGTAAATCCGCACCAGAAGCGTCTCTGGGTTCATGGCCCAAAGCTGATACACACGATGTTGCCAGTTGTCTGGCGTTGATTACTACCTAAAGATTTCACAATGAGGTACATCAGCGCATCGGCAAGGAGCCATGCCCAGAGTAGGCTTCGGGTGAGGACTGACGGTTGTACAGAAAGAGAACCATGTGTTGACAGCAGCACTAGATGCGCTAGCGAAGTGGTATTCAGACCGTCTCCCTATAGTGCTACCTAATTATCCAAGGGCTGACCGCTGGAGACACAGAGGACTGTGAGTGGCCCAGAGTATGGTGATTATTAATGATAAATATCATCACCTCTTTAAGTTCACTTGGGGTAATACTCAAAGTTCCAATAGTTATCTTTTAATTAATCTATTATTTAAACTATAAGTATCTTAATGGTCTTTAAGTAAACTTTAAGTTAGCCCCTGTAGGCTCGTGTCTATTATTAGTATAAAGACTATTTGCTATTCACTCATCGACTGACCTAAATAGATGCGCGGAATAGTAGATCACTGAAAGGGAACTCAGCCCGGATTGTGCGATCTGATCAATCGCCAAACC